>JBDNIB010000595.1:0-2399 GCA_041688535.1 Prosthecobacter sp. | reverse complement strand
TTTCGATGCCGGCAGCAAGCGCGAGGAACCCCGCTGGCTGATGGTGGATGTGAAGTGGGAGGCCGATTTCAAGACTTTCGTCACCCTCGACATGCTGCGTGCGGACGCCAAACTGGCGGACATGCTGATTCTGCGCCGTGGCAACCGGCTATCCATCACCCAGGTGGAAGCGAAGCACTGGGAGCGCATCTGCAAGCTGGGTGGGTTATAGCTTTGACTGGCAGTCGAAGCCGACGCTGAGGTTGGTCTTGGCGCGGGTGAAGGAGGCGTGGGTATAGTTTTTGGTGAAGCTGCCATGAGGGTCGTAATGACCTGGCAATTTGCGGGCTTCCAGCAGAGAAAGCGCCAAATCCGCGCGGCTAAACTAAAAGTTTAGTTTTCACTTCGAATATCCTTGCCTTAGGCGGCCGTTTTTGACTATTCTTCCGTTCCTCCCGGCCAAACTTTACTCTATCTGCTATTCATGGTGAACGTTTTTACCTGTCAGCCCAGTCGTTGCCGACTTGGCGAGTCCGGCTAGGTCAATTGGCCCTCCTGGCTGCTGATTGGCAGATGCACTCACAAGTGGAGCAGACTGCTACATGCCCCCTGTCGAATCTTTACCAACCTTGTATTTCGATATTTAAACAATGAAAACCACCCATTTTTCTACCCTTGCCAGCCGCATGCGGCGTTCGGTCTTCTGCCAGTGGTTCACCGGTCTTGCCGCCATGCTGGCGCTTGCGGTGCAGCCAGTGATGGGTGCCACAGTTTATTGGGACATCGACGGCACTACCGCAGGCGCGGGCGGGGCTGCTCCGGCTGGGACTTGGGATGGAGTGAATGCCTTTTGGAATACGCGCTACGATGGCACAGGCACTGTGGCGGCTTGGCTGGCGGGAGACACCGCTGTCTTCGCCGCAGGCACGAACGCCACGGGAGCTTACACGGTGACGGTCAGTGGTATGCAGAGCATTGGAGGCTTGGCGTTTGAAGAGGGCACCGTGCTGCTCAGCGGCGGCACGTTGGATCTCGGGGCCTCGTTGCGGGACATCCGCGTGGCCGCAGGGCTGAGTTCGACGATCAATTCCGTGCTCACCGGCACCGGCGGCGGCATCAACAAGACGGGCACGGGCATGCTGGTGCTGAATGCGGCGAACAACTACACGGGCCTGACGCAGGTGACGGACGGCACGCTGCGCCTCGACTTCAGTGCGGCGGGCGCACCTAGTACCAACATCCTCTACAATGGCGTTACAGAGGCGGGCATGACCTTTGGGAGCAGCACGGTGGGTGGTGGGGCGACGCTGAGCATGATCGGCGCAGCAGGGGCCACCTCACAGACTCTCGGTGGGATCACGCTGAACCTTAGCACGGGCGTGAACATCGCGGTGGACTCCACCGTTGGCGGGGCGACGACGCTGAATCTGGGCAATATCACTCGTGCAGCCAATAATGGCTCCTCGGTGCGCTTCACCCTGCCCTCCAGCGGAAACATTACCAGCACAGCAGCGCTTTCCAATCTCATCATCGGCCCCTGGGCGAGCGTCGGCAGCGGCAGCACGCAGCGCTATGCCACTATTGCTTCCGGCAATATCGCTGGCTTCACGGGCGGCACCGCCATTACGGACATCAACTCCGCGACCAGTGCGACGACCAACTATGACATCGCCACGCTCACGACAGGGATTCTGACGGCAGCACGCACGGCCAACACGATCCGAGTGGCGACGGCGGGTGCGAGCACGATTGATCTTGGAGCCTCTGGAGCCTTTAACTTGGCGGTGAACGGCCTCATGAATGTGAGCGGCGGCACGCTCACCATCCAGCGCAGCGGCACCAGCACTGGCACACTGCGTGCTGCGGTTGACGGCGGAGACATCGTTTTTTCTGGTTCCTCGCAGATCACTGTCGGGGGCGGGGTGCCGATCTCGAACGTTACTGCCGCCAGTCGTTTCGTCGTCAACATGGACCCCGGCGTCATCCTGCGCATTGACACCAGCGCCACCAACACCGGCGGTGTGGTGGTCAACAGTGGCATTCTGGAGCTGGGTAATAGCAACATTGGCAGTGCCACAGCCTCCACCCTCACGATCAACAACGGCGGCACGGTGCGCACCACCTCTGGCACCGACGCCATCACCGGCACCACCACGGTGCAGATCAATGAGGGCGGCACCTTTCTTTTCAATCAAAACAACACCGAGACCCTCGCCCGGCTGGTCGGCTCAGGCCTGCTCGACCGCACAGACGGCGGGGCCACGGCGCGTGTGATCACACTAAGGAACTCGGACAAAAATAAATCGCCAATTGGTTAAGTAATGTTAATAGTCTGGATGGAACTCACCATCACCACACAGATGCAGGAAATTTGGAAGCAGACGCTGGCGAAGCTCATTGGGGCAGACCGGCGGCTATTC
>JBDNIB010000594.1:0-2899 GCA_041688535.1 Prosthecobacter sp. | reverse complement strand
GCAGGCGATGCCGCCCTGCGCCCAGTTCGCGTTCGAGTCCAGCACGCCACGTTTCGTGACCATCGCCACGCTGCCATGCTCTGCGGCGTGTAGCGCCGCCACCAGCCCGCCCGCCCCCGTTCCGACGATGACAAAATCTGCCTCGATCATGGGTCACGTCTGTCGGCGCGGATGCGTTCGGATGCAAGACGCTACCATGCCGAACCCAGATCCCAGCGTGCGGAAAGCGCGAGCAGGTCTGGACGCAGCGGCCATTCGTCGGCACGCGGCTCTTGGCCTTCGTGGCGATTGCTCGCACCTTTGAGGGCCATGCAGCCGGTATTGTCGCCGATCTGGCGGATGGCTTCGATCTCCTCGGAAGACAGGCATTGTTCTGGCAGAGCGGCCAGATCGTCGAGCTTGCTCTCGATGCTGCGGGCACCTTCGCCGTGCTCTTGAATGAGCGTGGGGACGACGCTTTTTACCGCCGTGTTGCCCAGTGTCCACAAACACGCGAGCTGGAGCATCGAGATGCCGTGCTTCTCCGCGAACGGCCGCACTTTTTCGAGTTTTTCGATACCGTGCTCGATCCATCCGCCCGGACGATGCGTGCGGTGGTCGCCATCACGGAACTTGTGGCCGGGCTTGACGTCGTCGTGGAACAGACCGCCGTAATCCACCACACGGGCCATGATATCGACGTTGTTCTTGGCTGCCGCGCCGAGCACGTGCTGGCCGGGCCAGGGCTCCAACGGGTTGAGGATGATCATCGCCCAGTCCATGCGGTCGCCGAATTTCTCAAAGCACTCGATCATATCGAGCGTGAAGCCGTTCGCGGGTCCAGGCGCGATGCCAAGGCGGTCGGTCAAGCCCGCCGTTTTCAACGCGGTGAAGGCATCCCAGACCTTTTCACTGGTGTAGCTGATGCTGTCCGGGTTGTGCAGCATGAGCAGGTCGAACTTCGCGGTCTGGCAGCGCTCCAGGCTCTTCTCTGCCGCCATTTTGAGATAATCGTAATACTTCTCGGGGCCGCGCAGCGTGGGATCAGTGAAGCGCGGGTAGCCCTTCGAGCCCTGGCGGATGCCATCATAAATGTCGTGCCCAATGATCCCCACGAGGCAGTATTCCTCACGCGGGATGCCCTTCAGCGCCTCACCCAGCAGCGAGTCGGCACGACCCACACCATACACATCCGCCGTCACAAAGGTGCGCACGCCTTTGGCAAACGAATCGCGCATGAGCTGCATGTAATGCTCTTCGGAGAGCTGTTCTCCGTAATGCATAAAGCGGCCGCCGCTCCAGGTGCCGTAGGCTGTTCGTGTCAAGTTCATAATGGGGTCAGATTGGGTTTGAGGGGCGGATACATACCGATGGCAGCCCGCCTTTCAAACAGGGATCACATCCTTCGCAGTACCGGCTCAAAATTTGGCAAGATCGGCTACTTCCACGTCTCCTTCACCAGCAGGTCAGCGATCTTCTCCGCTGAATTTTTCACGGCGAGCTTTTGCGCGGCTTTTTTCATGTCACCGGCCTTGCGGGTGTCGTTGAAAATGTCACGCACGGCGTCGGCGAGGGTGTCGGCATTGAGGGTCTTCTCCTCCATCATTCGAGCAGCACCGGCTTGATCGAAAATTTCGGCATTGCGAGTTTGATGATCCTCCGCCGCAAAGGGATAGGGCACCAACAGGCTTGGCACACCGAAATAGGCCAGCTCGGACATGGACGAGGCACCTGAACGCCCGATGGCAAGATCGGCAGCGCGATAGGCCAGATCCATGCGGTGGCAGAACGCGGCGACGTGCTGTTTGAGCAGCGGAATCTTCGCGTACACATCACGCACCTCCTCGTAGTCGCCGGGACCGGCGATGTGCAGCACCTGGATGCCCATTCGTTCAAACTGCTCAAGTGCCTGACCCACCGCACGGTTCACGCCACGCGCGCCTTGGCTGCCGCCCATGACGAGCAGCGTGCGCTTGTCCTTGTCTAGCTTGAAGAACTCGCGCGGGTTGTCGCCGTTTTGCTGTTTCATGCTGCTGCGGATCGGCGTGCCGACCACGCGCACATCGCCGTGCTTCGGGAAGTGCGCTTGGCAGGCGTCGAGACCGCACAGCACGATGTCGCTGAAGCGGGCGTTCAGCCGGTTCGCCTTGCCGGGGATGGCGTTGCTTTCGTGAATCAACGTGCGGCAGCCCTCCTTGCGGCCGGCATACAGCGGTGCAAACGAGGTGAAGCCGCCCATGCCGAGCACCACGTCCACCTTGCGGTCGCGGATCAGTTTGCGGCAGGTCTTGGCACCCTGCCAGAGACCTTTGAGAAAGCCGATCATTTTGGGCGACCACGGCTTCGGCATGGCTAGGAACGGCATTTTCTCAAACCGCAGATTCGGATGCCCGGAGGCGGCCAGGGTGTCGATTTTCTTTTCACTGATGAGCAAGGTCACATCGTGACCGCGCGAGGCCAGCACCTCACTGACGGCAATCCCAGGGAACAAATGCCCCCCGGTGCCACCACACGCAATAAGGACGTGGATGGACTTGGAATTTTTCTGTTTCACGTAGTTTCAAAAGGCTAAAGCTGGGGTGTCCAGCGGCGCGTTCTGCGGATCACGCGGAGCTGATCCCAGGTCAGATATACGCCCTGGCGGTGAATATGGAACAGGATGCCGACCGCGACCCTCGCGGCAACCAGACTGGACCCTCCGTAACTTACGCAAGGCACCGGCCATCCCTTGTCTGGCAGCAAAGCAGGGGTCACGCCCATGTTCAAGCAGCCAGTGTCATGACGGCCCAGGTATAAGCGGGGCCATAGGATACCCGGATTCCGGGGTTCCCTCTGGCATGGCCTCTCCCGCGGTGGCTTGACCGTGGTTCAGAATAAAACGGGACGGCATGCCGCTACGGCTGCTGGCAGGTCATTCGCT
>JBDNIB010000067.1:0-3914 GCA_041688535.1 Prosthecobacter sp. | reverse complement strand
TCAGTGATGATTCCTTCGAATCGATGCTGCCCAGGTCCGACGTCCCGGTCCTCAAAAACAAACTGATGAGAGCGCACGGTTCGCTCTGCCGCGAAATCGTCGCCCAGGATGCGGCAGACCGTGCCACCATGGATGCGCACCAGGTCAGTCGCTCCACGTTGCCAAACTTCCCGCCGCGTCATCTTGCGCGGGCGGGTGCTGACCAGCCCACCTTGGAGCATCGCCAGCACCATCTCCCGCTGACCATCCGGCAGCATCATCACAGCTTCTTGCGTGCGCCACTCGCCCATTAGCTCGATCTCCTGCATCACATGACCACACTGAATCCATCCCTCCAGATCGTGCGCGTGATCGTCCTCAATAAATCGGTAAATATCGCCGAGAACCCCGAGGTATTGATTCACCTCCAGCAGCGGGAATTGCAGCAGCGCTGCCTTGTCCGCCGGGAGCTGTTGGTAAGCTGCCAGCAGCCTGCCGTTGTATTGCAGCAGCCCGTGCAGTTGTTCCGGCCGCCGCTGGCGGTCAGGGCCGGTCTGCCCAGGCAAATGACCCTCCATGTTATGCAGGAGATTGTTACTGCTTTCGAGCGACGCCTTGAAATTAGGGTTGCCCAGGCCGCGCCCGTCATACTGGCCGGCGTGCGCCGCCTTGCCCTCCATTCCGCTATCCTGCACCGTGATCAGGCCCCCGCTGGCGTCATAGAGGATGCCACCGATGTCGGCCATGAAATTCGCTGTGCCATGCTCCGCCATATTGACTGTACCGCGTGGCGAGTAGCCATCGAGATAATACGTCGCGGCGATAACCATCCGCATCATGCGGCCCGTCAGGCCACTGCTTTTGCCATTGTCATCTTCGGTGCGCACCTTCACGCCCCAGCGCACTTTGCGCGCTGAGTAGTAGTCGTGAGAGAACAACTCCAATGGCCTGCCCGCCTGCTTTTCAGCGAACGAATTGACGAACAAATCGTGCCATACATCATCCCACATCAGGTGCGAGTGGACATAGCAACCCTCGCGTGAGGACAGCACCAGCGGGCGGTGCCGCTTGGCCGCGCTGCGGCCATGGGTCGCTGCCGCGCGCCGGAATTTGCTGCTATCGATGCGGCGGTAAAATGACCGCTCATGCCAGCCTGCTGGATGCGGCGGCGCGAGGCGTGGCAGCGGCCTGCCGGGGTGAGTGCGCTGCCACCATTCAGACCAGGTACCATACCCAGGGATGTGCCTGCCCAGCGTCCAGTCCGCCTTGATCCGCTTGATAACGACGGCGATGCTGCGGCCGTTTTGATCCGCCTCCGCGTTCAGATATTGAACAAAATCCGCCGGGATTTTGGTTGCGCGTGAAGGCTCCAGCGCGCCATCGACCAACTCACGCCAGTCATGCGTTTTGCGCCAGGCTGTGTACAGCTTGCGCAGCATGCTCGGCGTGAAGCCGCGCGTTTTTCCGCACTGCACCGCAGCCATCTCATAGCCGAGGCTCAGTGTCGGTGACTTCGCGATGCTCGCGAATGCCTGCAGCAGCAGACGGATGCGCACCTGGTTACGCTCCTGCAGCGAATAAAATGCAGGTAAGTCACGCGGTGGGATGGCCGTGGTGAATAGCCGGTCTGCCGGGGTGGTCAGCGTGGTGCTGTGCGTGTCTTCTGGCGTGTCGCGGTCCATGATGTTTACTTCTTCCCTTTCTTCGGAGCGAGGTTCTCGCGGAGTTTGGCCGTGACCTCTTCCAGCGTCGTCAGCAGCGCCGCCTGGTCCTGTTTGCGCAGCCGCAGGTACTCGTTCTGCAGCGCCCGGCGGGAAAAGTCCTTGAGCCAGAATTTCACCAGCGGATGTTTGGGCGCGGGCTGCTCTAGCGGTGCCTCGGTCGCATCGCCCCCCGCGCTTTTGATTGGCACCTCAAACAACTCATGCAGACCCCACTCATCGGGCTGCGCAAGGATGGTCTGCAAATCCTGAGCAGCGATGCTGCTGAGGCTGTGCAGGCTCAAGGCAGAGCTGCTAGCGGCCCGCTTGCGTTTGCTGCTCGGCAGCGCCAGCATCGTTTCTCGGCGGGCCAGCCAGAAGGCGTTTAGCCGCTTGACCGTAGCCTCATGTGCCGTGCCGCTGGCGAGGGCCTCAAAGAAGCTGCGATACTTGCGCGCCGTCCGCGCTGTGACGCCTAAATGCGCTTCGATAAATTCCTCCAGAGTCAAACTGGACAGGGTGTCCGCTTTGATTTTCGCGGCCGCCGATTTTTGATCGCCGCCCCTTCGCTCACCGTGAACTTCGCTGTGCAGCGAGCACAGGTTGGACACCTCTAGCCCGAGGAAATATTTCAGCAGCTTGGTTCCCGCGACGGTCTGCTGCAGCACTCCATGCAGCGCCTTAAATCGGCCCACGCTCGCGAGCAGCTCGGGGTTACATGGAGACAGGGGCGCAGGCGGGAGGTCGTGGAGTGTTGCAGGTTTTTTCATAATGGTAGGGATAGGAGTAAGGTTGCGAGTCAGCGCTCCCACGGTTCGAGGTACGGCAGGCCGCAAAAGGCGAACACATCCGGCTCGCTGGTGACGCGGAGTACTTGGCCGGGGCGCAATTCGCGATTCAGCGCGGCCCCGGCCATCACGGCGTCCACGACCTCAAACCCTCCGTGATACGGCAACCACTTTAGACCGCGCTGCTGCGCGGTGGTCGCGATGCGGATGTTATTATCGGCACTGCCCGTGCGGCAAACAAGGTAGTTCCAAAAATCAGGGATGGTTGTCGCGAAAAAATCCACGGGGATGCCACTCGCGCAATGCACCGCCTGTTTGTTCTTCCCTCCCCACAGCGTTTGTCCGTTGACGTGTTTACGCGGTGAAATTACGCGATCGAGGATCATCCGCTCCAGCGCATGCTCAAATAAATTGCCGCGCTCGGGGAACAGGTCGGTGGGGATAAATCCAAAGGCAGGGGCATACACCATCTCGATGTCGCTCACGTAGGGTTTGCGGCGGCGCAGAGAGCCTGCGATTTTCAACCACGGCTCGTCATCGTCGGCATTCATCGCGACGCAGCCGCGCAGCCGTTCCAGCAGCTCGCGCACCACGACCTTAGCCGCCTCAGCAGGGTATTGCGTCTTCATTCGGTCACCCTCCCGTTGGCGAGCAGCTCACACTCACGGTTACGCAGCAGGTCCAGCTCATGGAGGTTGCCGTCCAGTTTGGCAAACAGCTCCATCGTTGCGGTCTGGTGGGTGGCGGCGATAAAATCCCGCAGCTCGCGCAGGCATTGGTGCAGATCCTCTCGGCACACGCTGAGAGCCTCTTGCAGATCAGAGAGGTTGCCACTCATGCCACCTCCTTCCAGGCCTCGCCCGCGTCATCGTCGGCGGGCTCGTCCGACATCGGCGGCAGTGCATCCAACGCGCACTCGACCAGCTCGATGAGCTGCTGCTCGGCGAGCACGAGCGTGAGGCTCGGCGAGACTTCGACCTCGTAAATATAGCCGTCGGAGTTTTCGACTCCGCGCTGCCCGAACTCGGCAGCGGGCATCCGGTGGATGATCGGATAAATCACCTCAGGGAGCAGATTAACATGAATCATGAGCGTGCTCCCTTCTGCGGTTGGCGACGACTCGTCACTACTCCAGCACTCCGCGTGTGCAGCACCCTCGCCGTGCCGACCAGCACGCCGCGATAAAACGCCTCACTCGCAATCAGGTCAAAGGCCGCGCGGGCCGGGAGCATTTCCAGCTTGCCCGCTTTGCCGCCGAACGCATCCACGCGAGCCTCCATCCAGTCCGACACCAGGTCAGGACAGTGCCGCTGCACGCGACTATCACAGCGCGGGCAGAGCAGCTCGGTTATGACCCAGCCAGCATCACATCCGGGGCAGTCATTGGCGTCGAGAGGGCTCTTATTCATGACAGCACCTCCGGGTGCTTGTTGCGCCACTGCTCGGG
>JBDNIB010000066.1:0-3429 GCA_041688535.1 Prosthecobacter sp. | reverse complement strand
CCAAATCGTGCTCTCCTACGGAGCGAGCGGACTTGAAGTGCGTTTCTCCTACGCTTTCATGTCGCCTGACCCCGTTTTCACGCCTCATCAACTGTAACCCATGTGCCTGGTCAACCTGTCACCCCTTTGGCAGGTCCGAACCTTGACTTGTGGATTTATTTTTGAATGCGCTCTCCAAAATCCGTAAAACTTGTGCCGACAAGCCCCATGTAATCCGGCATCATCTCTACTCCAGCGCGCCAATCAGGGCTGTTGGATTGAATCACATCTTTCCAAGTAAAATAAACCTGTCCGAAAAAGCGCTGGCTGAGCATGAGAAAAAAAAATCCAGTTCCACCATCATCACCGATCTCAATCGCTCTTTCGATTCCAACCTTATCTTTATACCTTCCTGTTCGGCATTCAATGACTCCCCCTGAAAGCGGATTTTTTTTTGAGAGGGGGAGAAGATAAGAAAGACTTATGTCATCCTCGGCATAATCGCAGATCTTCGTTTCAAAAGTGTGTTTCGCAGTAATTTTGCCTCCATTGCAACTGAATAAAAACTCCCGATAATCCGAAGGAAGCCTGCCTCCCAGCTCTTGCTCAAATTGCAAAAGAGCTTCGCCGTCAAGGGGCACATTGCTGGGCGAGATGATATTCAACCAGTTCATGACTACAAGAGAGGATCGGGAGCACTATAGTTCTGCTGCCCAACAGGCAACTTACTGTTCCAGTTATTCAAAATTTGAAGTTGTTTGTCAATCAGTGGCACTAGGTGCTTCAAGTGTTCGGACCCCTGGTACATTCTCTTGAGTTCGAGCAGTTGCTGCCAGTATCTCGGTATATCGCGAATTTGTTGGAGATTGTTCACGCACGCTTCGATCTGACCACTCACGGTCGCGTCCGCAAATGTGGTAGGTGGCCCGGTAATGGCACCCACAGGATCAAGGATAAAGGAAACTTTGGCTGCCACCACCAAGCATTTACCTGCGCCGCTTACTACACCTCCCAGCCCGCCTAGATTGACTTTTGGCAGAACCGCTGCCGTCGCTTTCGCTAAGCGATCTGCCGCCCTTTTCCAAGAGGCTGGGCCACTATGTGGAATGCTATTTAGCGCTCTTGGAACCAAAACCAATCGCACCCCTTTCCTCCCGTTCACTTCCACTATTTCCTCGTGATGCCAGACATAATCACCGGTGGGCAACTTTGCTTTAATGTCGTCAGCAAGTTGCTTCCACGCCTGGTCAGTATCCCAGCTTGTTCCCTTCCACTCTTCCAACACAATAATGTGAACGCGACCATCAATTATCGCTCCAGGGTGCTGACTCAATAAAGGCACTCCATTTTTATAATTAATCAAACCAAGGTCAGCGTGCCCGCTGCCCAAAGCTGGCATGAATCTTCCTTGCCCCGGCACGCCATCCAGCCAGACCCCGGGATTACTAGTGTGCCAGGTAGCTGGATTGTTAGGGTCAGATGGACTCATTTGTCCAAGCATGTCCCAGCGATTCACGGGATCATTCCACACCATTGCATAAAGGTTGGCTCCTCCAAGCTCCTCAATCGGATCCTTGCATAGCCACCGCCCATTCACCGCATCGTAATACCGGTGCGTGTAGTTATAGAACCCCGTCTCCGCATCCAGATACTTCGTGCTGAACCGGAATGGGTTCGCCTCGGCCACCGCGCCACCATCGACGCTGATCGTCTCGCCGAACGCGCCGTACTCGTAGCGGGCGCTGACGCTGCCGTTGGCGAGGTTGACCAGCTCGGTGATGTTGCCGTTGCCGTCAAAACACGGCGCGTGCGCGCCGGTTGGCGGTGGTTGACTGTTGTTTACCGTTGTTGACGTGGTGGCAGAATGGAAGCGCTCTATGAGCAGGCCGCCGACTCCGCCTGCGCCATCCATGGTACCGCTGAGGTCCAGACCCCATTCGTAGCTGCGCAGCAGCCGGGGCGTCGTGGTCGTGTCGATTTCGGCGATCATGTTCCAGCCATCGTAGAGGCACACGAGGCTTTGTTTCAAGATAAATGTTCCGCTGCTGCCTGCCGCCGTGAGCACGCGCTTGGTCAGGCGGCGGTTCTGCGCATCGTAGCTGAACTCAAGGCGCGTGCGCTTGGACGGCGTGCTGACGCCCGCCGCTACGGCGGTGGGGATGGGCTTCTCCTCGGCGAGGATCAGGCGGTTCTCGCCGTCCCAGGCGTAGTTCCAGCGGGCGTCGGCGGTTTGATTGCCATCCAGGTCATAGGTCGGCACTTCAGTGTGCGGCGGGATGAACACGGAGCCTTTCTGCTTCGTGGTGACGGGGCCGTTGTTGAGGCCACCCGTAGAGCGGCTGGCGGTGATCTCCGCCACGCGGCGCACCGCCCCGGCGCTGTTGTCCACGCTCTTTTCGTAGTGCCACAGCGGCCCGGCGCGCACGGTGGGTGGTTCGTTGTCGATGGTGACGCTGATATTGGCTGCCGTGTTCACGCTACCGCGTAGGACGAGCCAGCCGGGCTGCGGATGGGTGATCTCGTCATACTGGTTCAGTGCGTTGGCCGTGTAGCCGGTGCTACGCAGGGTTTCGTTGTTAGCGAGGCTCGACACCGTGCTGCTGGTGCGGTTGCCGATGCCGTCGAATGCAAAGCCATACTGTTTCCCCGGCTCGGGGATGCCGAGGGCATCCTCCTTCGCCGCACTCGTTACCTCACCACGGTTGTTGTAGCCGTAGTCCCAGTGGGAGCCGTCCTGCCGCTGCGCTGCCGTGCGGCGGTTCATCGCATTGATCGAGTAATCATGCCCGCTCACCGTGGCTCCGCCCGCGCTCCACGTCACCGCATCCAGCCGCCCCCGTGCATCCGCCGTGCGCGTGCTGCTCAGGCGTGTGCTGCTGCCCACCGTGTAAGTCACCCCCGCGTGCCAGCCGGTAGCTGCCGTGCGCCGATACGTCACCGCCACGCCACCCGCGCTCACGCTTTCCAGCTCACCGCTTAAATGGGGGTCAGGATGCAACTGGCTGACAAATTAACAGTGACAATGGATTTATGCAATTTTGTCAAGCAGTTGCACACTGACCCCGTTTCACCCAGGCCATCGTAAGTGTAAGTCGTCGCCCCCGTCGCCGTCAGGCTCGTCGCCGATCGCAGCAGCCCATTCACCACCACCTGCACCGCCGTGCCCGTGGCACGGTTCGAACTCTGAGTCGTCGTCATCGTCGCCGTGGCGCGATTGACGCCCGTGCTCTGCGTGAGCAGCGCCCCATCGTGTAAATGGGGGACAGGCAACTGGCTGACAAATTAACAGTGACAATGGCTTTATGCAATTTTGTCAAGGAATTGCACACTTCTCTGAAAAATTGCGTCAAGCTGAAATATTGATTTTCACTGGGTGAATGGGGTCTGTGTTGTGAGCTTCGCCCCGCGCGTAGCGCCGTCACCAAGCAAGTTGCTTCCAACACCGTCCAT
>JBDNIB010000593.1:0-10686 GCA_041688535.1 Prosthecobacter sp. | reverse complement strand
GACGAGCAGCAGCGCGGCCTCGGCGACAATCCCACCGTTGGCATCATCCTCTGCGCGGCGAAGGACGCATCCATGGTGCGCTTCTCGGTGCTCAACGGCAGCGAGCAGATTTTCGCCACGCGCTACAAGCTCGTGCTTCCCACCGAGGAGGAATTGCGCGTCGAACTCATTCGCGAGCAGCGCCTGCTGGAGAAGCAAGGCGCGTCAGGTCCGCTGCCCGTCGTCCGCAAAGGGAAGCCTCCAGGCAAACGGAAGACCAATTCATAATCATCAAACTCTGCTCTCTCAATGAACCACCTGCGCTGCGCTCTTCTCACCCTCGGGATGCTGCATGCGCCTGTTCACGCCGCATTCAAAGAAATCGCGCCCGATCTCTTCGTGTGGTCGTCCACCTGCAATGCCTATGTGCTGCGTGATGGTGATGCGGCGCTGATGATTGATCTCGGTGATGGCAGCGTGCTTGATCATCTCGGGGAGATCGGTGTGAAAAATATCGAGTGGCTGCTGCTCACGGGACATCATCGCGAGTTGTTGCAAGGCGTGGGCAAACTGGATCGCGCCAAGACACAGCTCGCCGCGCCAATGGAGGAGCAGGCGTTGTTCGAGACGCCGAATGAATTTCGGAAGTGGCATCCGCGGCTGGGCGACAAATACTCAGTGCATGGGGCTAGCTATGTGCGTCCGCCAGCGCAGCCGGTGAAGGTGGATCGCTGGCTCGCCGATGGTGATGTGATCGAGTGGCGCGGACGCACGATTCAATGCCTCAGCACGCCGGGGCACTCACCCGGTGGCATGAGTTTCGTTTTTGAAGACAAGGCCTTCCTCGGCGGCGTGATACACGACGGCGCGAAGATGACCAACTGGTTCGACACCGAATGGGACTACGGTTTCGCCAAGGGACTCGACGCGCTCATCGTCAGCGTGGATAAACTGGCCGCGCTGAAGCCGAAGACGGCCTTTTCAACCCAAGGACCGGTCATTGCTGCTGCTGCCTCGCAGCTCAAGTCGTATCACGACAAACTCGTCGCCTTCCGCCCGGATTATGTGCGCGGTTATCCGGTCGGAGACTTGTCAAAACGCGGCCTGCATCCGGCCACGCAGCCGACGCCAGCACATTACATCGTCCAGGTGACGCCGCACCTCTACATGTTCGGCCCAGAGATGGCGGGCAAAAACTTTGCCATCATCATCGCCGACAGCGGCCACGCCTTGCTGCTCGATTGCGGCCTGTTCCCGAAGCTCGTGCTGGAGCGCATTATCAGCGACATGAAGCAGCACCTCGGCTTGAAACAAATCGACGCCTGCTGGATCTCACACTCGCACGGCGACCACTTCACGCTCTTCCCCGCGCTCCAGGAGCATGGCGTGAAGTTCTGGACGATGGACACCATCGCCGACAAGTGCGAGAACCCGCGCTTCTACGACTACCCGGCGATGATCGGTGCCTACAACGCCGGTTTTGAGAAAGCGAAGATCGACCGCATCCTCAAGGCGGGCGATGTGATCGAATGGGAGGGCTACAAGCTGCATATCGACTGGATGCCCGGCCAGACCGAGTTCGGCAACGCGCTGTGGCTGGAACTCGACGGCAAAAAAATCGTGTTCAGCGGCGACAACCTCTTTGGTGATCCGTCCGATCCCGCGCAAAACGGTCACGAGTGCGTGAACGCCCGCAACAGCGCCATTATCGAGGAAGGCTACCTCGTCGCCGCCAAGTATCTGCAACAACTCCAGCCCGACATCATCATGGGCGCGCACGGCGTGCTCATGACCGAGCCCGCCGCCTTCATCGAGCGCTACCACGACTGGGCGCTGCGGGCCATCCGCCAATACAAGGCGCTGCTGCCCGACGCGAACTATGAATACCTCTTCGATCCCTATTGGGTCAGTGCGTATCCGTATCGCGTCGATCTGACGACAGCAGACACGCAGACGATCCAGGTCACCGTGCGCAACTTCCGCGACAGCCCGCAGCAGCATCGTGTGGCGTTGAAACTCCCTCCAGGCATTGAGGCAAAACCCAATGTGCTCGAAGGCAGCGTCGCGGCCAAAAGCCGCCAGAGTTATCCGGTGAACATCACCATCAAAGACCGCGCACAACTGCCCGCAGGCGTCCAGATCGCGCCCTTCGACATCACGCTCGATGGCAAACGCCACGGCGAACTGTTTGACTTCATCCTGCTCGGTAAAGCAGCACCCAAGCCGGATACAAAATGAGGCCATGATCACCCACTCCCGTCGCAATTTTCTTCAGCACTTCAGCGGAGCCGCGCTCGCGTCGCTGCTACATCGCGACGCACAGGCCGCGGCAAATCCGCTTTCACCGAGAAGCACGCACCATGCCGCGAAAGCGAAGGCGGTGATCCAGATTTTCTGTCCTGGCGGGCTCAGCCATGTGGACACCTGGGATTACAAACCCGAACTCGCGAAGCGGCAGGGCAAGCCGTTTGATCCCGATGGGAAGATGCAGTTTTTTGCATCGAAGCCAGGGAATTGTCAGGGCAGTTGGTGGCCGTTTCGGCAGCATGGCGAGTGTGGGCGCTGGATCAGCGATTTGTTTCCCAAACTCGCGCAGCGTGTCGATGAAATGGCCTTCATCCACTCGATGCAGAGCAAGTCCGCGCTGCATGGCCCGGCGATGTTCATGGCGAACAGCGGCTTCATCCAGCCCGGCTTTCCGAGCATGGGCGCATGGGTGACGTATGGCCTAGGCAGCCTCAGCGACGACCTGCCCGCCTTTGTCGTGCTGCCTGATCCGCGTGGTTTGCCGCCCGGCGGCGTCATCAACTGGGGCGCGGGCTTTCTGCCAGCCATTCATCAAGGCACCGTGCTCGAAACCGATGCTGAAAAACCACCCATCGCCGATCTGTTTCCGCCGCAGAGCTTCGCGTACCTGCGTGGCCCGTCCGAGCAGACGAGTCGCGATTTTTTGCAGACGCTCAACCGTGAGCATGCCGCGCAGCGTGCGGGCAACAGCGAACTCGAAGCGCGCATCGCCGCGTATGAGCTTGCCGCGCGATTGCAGCTCAGTGCCCCGGAGGCGACGGACTTGCGTGGCGAAACGACGGCTACGAAACAGCTCTACCAGCTCGAACACGAAGATATCGGCCCGTTTGGTCGTCAGTGCCTGCTCGCGCGTCGCTTGGTCGAGCGCGGAACACGCTTTGTGCAGATCTATTGCGGCGCGGAAAACACGACCGCGAAGAAAATTCGCCCCAACTGGGACAGCCACGAGGATCTGGTGCGCGATCACGGCTACTGGGGGCCGATTCTCGACAGCGGAGCCGCCGCGTTGCTCACCGATCTGAAATCACGCGGCCTGCTGGAGAGCACGCTCGTCATTTGCACCACCGAGTTCGGCCGCCAGCCAGCATCGCAGGGCGGCAACGGCGGCAAAGGCCGCGACCACAATCCTGGTGCCTTCACCGCCTGGATGGCCGGTGGCGGCATCCTAGGCGGCACCGCCTACGGCAGCACGGATGAACTCGGCTTCAAAGCCGCCGAAACCCCCGCCTACAGCTACGATCTGCACGCAACCGCACTGCACTTGCTTGGCCTCGATCACGAAAAACTCAGCTACTACCACAACGGCATCCAACGCCGCCTCACCGACGTGCATGGGCATGTTATCAAAGATATTATCAGTTAAACATGTCCCAACCTCATATCGCCATCATCGACTGGACCACCTCGCCGCAGGGTGATCCTGAATCCACCATTGAACGCCAGATCATCGGCGATGCCGCTCGGGTCACACGGTATCTCTGTGAAACGGACGCCGATTTGAACGACGAGATCGCCTGCGCGAATGCGATCATCATTTGGCACAACATGCCGCTGACGGCGCAAGGTATCGCCAGGCTGAGAAACTGCCGTGCCATCATTCGTAACGGTGTCGGTTTCGACAGCGTGGACATCTCCGCCGCTCGCGAGCGCGGCATCGCGGTGTGCAACGTGCCTGATTATGGCACCGAGGAAGTCGCCGATCATGCCATCGCGCTCGCCATGGCCTTGTGCCGTCAAATCATGCCGCTGGATGCCGAGGCGAAGGCGCTCGGTTGGAACATCCGCGTGACGCCGAAGCTCCGGCGGCTCAGCACGCTCACCTTCGGCATCGTCGGCCTCGGGCGCATCGGCACTGCCACCGCGCTGCGAGCCAAGGCACTCGGTTTTCGCGTCATTTTCCACGATCCGTATCTGCCAAACGGCACGGACAAGGCTATCGGCATCACGCGCGTCCGCATGCTCGACGAACTGCTCGCGCAAACGGACGTGCTCTCAATTCATTGCCCGCTGAATGACGAAACACGCTATCTCATCGCTGAGCGCGAACTTTCGCTGCTCAAGCCCGGCAGCTTCGTCGTGAACACCGCCCGCGGTGCCATCATCCAAAAGACCGCCATCCTCGCTGCGCTAAGCGAAGGCCGCATCGCCGGCGCTGGACTCGATGTGATTGAAGACGAGCCGCTGCGCAGCGAGGACGAAGCCGCCACGCCGAATTTGATCGCCACCTGCCACGCCGCCTTTTGCAGTGTGGAGTCAAAAATCGAAATGCGCAGCACCTCCGCTCGCATCGCGCTGGCGGCGGTGCGCGGCGAAGCGCTCGACAATGTGGTGAATGGCGTCGCGTGATCGCGTCAATCGCCGCCGCGAAATTGAGCGAATCTCGTGACATGACCGTGTCATTTTAACGTTCAAACCTACCCATGAAGATTTTCGCTGCCCTCCTGCTGGTTTCCCTGATTCATCTCCACGCCGACGACACCTTTCTCGTCGAAAGTGGTAAACCGCGTGCGGAAATCATCATCGCCGAGAATGCCTCGCGGATGACGCAGTTCGCTGCCGACGAGTTGCAAAGCCATGTGGAGAAGATTTCCGGCGCGAGGCTGCCCATTTTACACGCGCCTGACGAAAGTGTGCCCACGCATGTTTACGTCGGTCAGAGCCATCACACGGCGAAACTAGGGCTCAGTTCAGACGGTCTCGCGGATGGGGCGTATCGACTCGTTTCCGGTGCGAACTGGCTCGCGCTCATCGGCGATGACCGGGACTTCGTGCCGAACGAATTGTTCGCGGTCTCCGTGCAGGACCGTGCGCGGGCACGTGCTTTGTTTGACGAAAAGACCGACGGACGCTGGGCGATGCCTGCCGATAACATGGACCGCGAGCATCACGCCGAGACGGGCTGGTGGCAGGACGACCGGCGCGGCTCGCTGAATGCGGTGCATGCCTTTTTACGCTACCTCGGCGTGCGTTGGTTCATGCCGGGTGAACTGGGCGAAGTCGTGCCGAGGTTGGACTCCATTGCGCTGCCGAAAGTCGATGCGCTGGTGAAACCGGATTTCGCGCTGCGACAGTTCAACTGCGACCGCTGGGATCTGATCTCGAAGGAGGAGATCCTCTGGCACTTCAGGCTCGGGTTGAACTGGTGCGGCGACTGCCTCGGCCATGGCCGGCGGGCGGGCCTCAGTGCCGTGCTGACGCGTGACGAGATGAAGCGGGATCATCCCGACTACTACGCGCTCTGGGGCGGCAAGCGGCAGGTCGATTACAATGGCGACGGCGCTCCCTGCCTCTCGTCGGAGGGGCTGTTCGATGAACATGTGCGCTACGTGCGAGCCATGCTCGATCTCTACGATGAACCGATGATGGACATCGCCCTGCCTGACAACATCGGCAAAACCGGCAAGATGTGTGAATGCGAGAACTGCCGCGCGCAATACAACCTGAAGCGACCTGCCGGTGGCATCTCGGACTATATGTGGAGTTACATGAACCGCGTCGCGACGGAAGTTGCGAAGACGCACCCGAACAAGAAGGTCTTCGCCTATGCGTATCAGGGTGCGCTTTTGCCCCCGGAAAAAATCGACAAGCTGCATCCGAACCTCGCCGTCATTCTCGCCACCGTTTGGCGGCACGAGCGTCTCCATCCCGAGCTCAATCCTGCGTCCAAACAGAACATGGATGAAATCCGCCGCGCCTGGGTGGAGAAGGTGACTTCGGGGATCCTTTACAACTGGGAATACTACCTCTTTCCACGCCCGCTGCCCGACCGACCACATGGCGTCCCTGTTTACTTCCCTCATGGCATCGCTGAGGACCTGCGCGTGCTGAAATCGATCCCCGGCATGCGTGGCGAGTTCCTTGAAGTGACACGCAACGATCCGCAGACGAAGCTGCCTCCGTCTTCACAGCCATGGGGCTCGCGGGGAGAAGTTTATGCGCCCGGCTTCACGCATCTCAATCTCTACGTCACCTCGCGATTTTACTGGGACACCACACAGGACGTGGACGCGCTGCTCGCCGACTACTACCCGAAGTTCTACGGACCCGCCGCGAAGCCGATGCAGGCCTTCATCGAATACAGCGAGCAAAACTGGCCCCGCATGACTCCCGAGACTCGCGATCCCGCCGCCATTGCCGAGATGCAGCGCCTCCTCGCCGCCGCACGCCAGGCCGCCGGTGACTCTGAATTCGGTCGGAGGATCGATCAAGTGATGCAATATGTGCATCCTCTCACCGCGAAGTAGTTCCGACCAAGTATTAATGGGAAGCACTGCAGCCATTTGCCGTTAGCATCCATGTTTTTGGCATCATCAACTCCGAACATTCATCATTCGCCCCCAATCCCATCCATGAAAACGAATACCATTACGAATCAACCCACCGGTCGGCGTGAATTTCTAGCCAGCGCGGCGGCCATTGCGGCCGGGCTTGCTTTGCCACGCCACATTTCGGCGGCAGCAGCCGCCAAGCCCAACTCTGTTTTCAACGGCGTGCGCATCGGGTGCATCTCCTACAGCTACCGCAGCATGGCCACCTCGGCCGAGGACACGCTCAAGGCTCTTCTCGCGGACGGATTGAGCGAAGTGGAACTGATGGGCGGTGCGATCCAGCAGTATGCGGGTCTTACAGCAGCGGCTGGGGGTAAAGGTAAGGGCAAAGTCGCGACCGAAACGCCCGTCGCGAAGGTGACCGACGAACAGCGCGAGGCGCAATTGGCAAAGTGCCGTGAGCTGCGCAAAATGTATAACGATGCGGGTGTGAACATTCATCTGCACAAGCTCAGCTTCGGTCAGTCGGACGAGGAGATCGAATTCAACTTCCTGATCGCCAAGGCGCTCGGTGCAGTGGGCATCACCACCGAGCGCAATGACTTTCTGGCTCGGAGGGTCGCCCCCTTCGCCGACAAGCACAAGATCTGGGTCGCCTTCCACAATCACACGGCCAACCTTCCCGTCATGGACAAGACCGATCCGATTCTCGACTTCGGTGCCTACATCGGTCTGAACGTGGACATCGGCCACTACGTCGCGGGCACGAAGGGCATGTCACCGATCCCGGTGCTGGAAAAATATCACGACCGCATCATCAACCTGCATTTGAAGGATCGCACCGCCGACGGCGGCAACCTGCCTTGGGGTCAGGGCCAGACGCCGATCAAGGAAGTCCTGCAGTTGATGAAAAAGGAGCAGTGGACCTTCCCGGCGAACATTGAGCTGGAATACAAGATACCCGAAGACTCGGACGCCGTGAAGGAAGTGGCCAAGTGCGTGCAGTATTGCAAAGAGGCGCTCGCTTAATCACGAAAAGCTCCATCGCTGCGCTCGCGCAGATGCTGCTGCGTGGGGAGGGGAAAGCGTCGTAGTTGTGACGAAACGCCGACTCGAAATCAGCCCATGCAAACTACCACTACCCGTCGTGAAGTCCTCGGACTCGGTATCCCCGCGCTTGTCGGCGGTGCCGCGGCCACATTAACCCCGGAAATCAGCTACGGAGCCGATGCGTTGCCGAAAAGCAGCGCACCGGCCTCTTGGCCCGAGCGCCGAAAAGTCATCGAACGAAAATGGCTCGACCTGCTCGGCGAGTTTCCGACCGAGATTCCCGCGCCGCGTGTGGAGATGAAGGAGGTCGCGCGGGAGGATGGCAACACGCGGTATCATGTGAGCTTTCAGTCCGAAGCGGATGACCGCATCACCGCGTGGCTGCTGGTGCCGGATGCGGCGCGGAAGAAGCCCGTGCCAGCGATCATCTGCCTGCATTCCACGACCTGGGGGTCTGGCAAGAACCAGGTGGTTGGTCTGTCGGGCCGTCGTCTGGTCGATCCACCGCGTGATCCGCAGGTCGGTGCCGACTACGGTCGCACGCACGCGCAGCATGGCTTCGTCACTTTGAGCATCGACACGCTCACGGATGGTGAACGCATCGAGCCGAAGCGCCGGGTAATGGATACGCGCGGCTTTTACCTGAAGCACCCGGAGTGGTCGATCGTCGGCAAGTCGATTTGGGACTGCATGCGCAGCGTCGATTTCCTGCAGACGCTGGATTTTGTCATGCCGGACCAGATCGGCGTCACCGGCCTGTCGATGGGCGGTCATCTGTCGATTTTCGCGGCGGCCTTCGAGCCGCGCATCACGGCCACGGTCAGTAACGGCGGCGTGCTCGACTGGTATCGGCATTCCGACGCGTGGTCGCGCGTCCCGCCGAACAACAACTGGCAGCCGTGGGAAGAAGGCGTCGATGCCCCGACGAACAGCCCGACTTTGGAGCGGCGGTTCGGATTCAAGAGTAACAGCGGCCCTTTCATTTTCCTCAAAAAATTCCGCCCCTACATTGATGATCAGAAGCTGCCCATTCCGGTCGATTTCGACGACCTGATGGCGATGGTCGCGCCGCGTCCGCTGCTGATCATTTCCACTGAGCAGGAGTTCTACCGCCACAAGTTTTTCGCGAAGATGCCGAAGGTGCTCGATGTCTATATCAACTGGCGCGACGCCAAAGGTCTGCCCAGCGTGCTCAAGGCGCGGCAGGAGCGGCTCGGCTACGCGGAGACGCTGGAATATTACGAGACGCAGCACAACATCGGCCCGGAGAAGATCGAGCGCCAATTCAGCGAGGCCGGTGCGGGTGACTGCTTCAGTTGGTTCTCCTTCCCCGGCGGCCATGGCTTCCCTGGGGTGGCCCGACGGATGAGCATGGCCTGGTTCGACCGCTGGCTGGGTCGCACGCTGGTGTAGTGCAGATGGTTTGAACTTAATGTCGCCATTTCCGCCGCCGCTCACACGTTTCGCACTCTGATGAACGCTACTTCGCCACTCCTCGCCGTCCTGTTGATCATCTCGTCGTATGCCACAGCGCAGGATGACGCCGCATGGCTTCGTGAAAAGGGAACGCTCATTTTCCACGACGCATTCGAGCGTGAGGAGGACGGGAATCTTGCGAAGGCGATCGGCAACGGTTGGAACAGCGCCACGGCGGACCGCGTGCCGCGGATCAAGATGGCGGACCTTGATGAAGGCATCTTAAAGATCGCCAGCGCATCTGAGGAAGCGAAGCATTCCGCCCACATCCATCACGAAGCGGGATTCACGGACGGCGGTGCAGTGGTGCGTTTTCGCTTTCCCGGTTTCAACCCAGCGGAGGCACTTCAGCTTGGCTTCGTGGACCGCGAGACGAAGGGCGTTCACGCCGGGCATCTCTGCTACGGCATCCTCAGTCAAAGCAGCATCACATTGATCGATCATAAGACCGGCGTCATGAATCTGGTGATCCGCAAGCAGCGCGAAGACGCCGCTGCAAAGAAGGAGAAAGTTCCTGCCGACCTGGAGGCAATGCTCAAGACGAAGCAGGCCACGGTTCCGTTCAAGGCCGGCATCGAATGGCACGAACTTGTCCTCGCCACTGAAGGCGATGAGATGCGTCTGAGTATCGACGGCAAACTCATCGCCCGTCATCGTTCTGAAGGCTTTGCTCATCCGCTGAAACGCTGGTTCAGCTTTCTCGTGCCGAATACGGTCTGGATCGATGACGTGAAGATCTGGAAAGTGCGGTAAGCCTTTGGCTCGGCGCGTTTGCGGCGCGGGCAACCGAGTTCTTGCATCCCCATGCGCCGCCGCTAAAGGAATCGAGTGCGCATTATTTCCGGCTCAGCAGGCGGCATTCCGCTCGAAACCCCCAAAAGCGTCACGCGGCCCACTCAGGATCGCGTGCGTCAGGCGGTGTTTTCGATGCTCGGGGAACTCGTGCCAGGGGCGCGTGTGCTGGACCTGTTTGCCGGGACCGGTGCTATCGGCCTAGAGTGTCTGAGCCGTGGCGCGACGTCTGCGCTGATGGTGGATGAAAACAAGGCGGCCTGCGAGGTGATCCGCCGCAACCTGACCAAGACCCGGCTGATTGGCGGCGACGTGCGCCAGAGCGATGTCTTCCGCCTGCTGCCGCTGCTGCAGCGTGATGCCAAGCAGTTCGACCTCATCTTTGCCGATCCGCCGTACACGCACTGCGATGCAGACACCGACTGGGTCGCGAAACTGCTCGTGGATGAGGCGCTGCCGCCGCTGCTGCATGCGGAGAGCCACCTCATTCTCGAAAGTCACCACTTCAACCGCGAAACCAAACAATGGGCTGGCTGGGAGGTGCTGACGGACCGCCACTACGGCTCCACCCGCATCGTCTGGCTGAGAAAAATTCCGCATGGCATCGAAAGCGCTTAGCCTCACTCTCTACAATCTGGCGCTGCCCCTCGGCCTCGTCTGCCTGCTGCCCGGGGCCTTCATCAAGATGCGCCGCCGCAATGGCCGCTGGCGTGATCTGGCCCAGCGCCTCGGCATGCACAGCGCGGAGACGAAAGCTGCCATCGCGGCGCTGCCACAGCGCGAGCGATTTTGGGTGCATGCCGTCAGCGTCGGT
>JBDNIB010000592.1:0-4865 GCA_041688535.1 Prosthecobacter sp. | reverse complement strand
CCATCACGAGAGCCGAATGGGAGGCATTGAGGGCCGGGAAACTTGCGGAAGAACTCAAATCTCCTCCGATCATGCGTGGTGAGGCGTTGGGCGATTTGTTTTCTCTGCTGCGCTGAGCGCAGTGGAGCGGGTGATCAGAATCGAACTGACGTGTGATGCTTGGGAAGCACCTGCTCTACCATTGAGCTACACCCGCGAAAAGCGTGGCGCAGGGTGGGCCGCAGCGCTGAAATGTCAAATGCGCTTGATATGGGGTGGTGCTAGCCCTGATCCGCCCATTTTCTCGGCCATCTGCATTTTGATGGTTGAGAGAGCTGCTGTGGGACGTAATTTCTCGACATGATGAACGCGCGCCCTTTGCTCCTCGCCTACAGTTTTCTCGCCACCATCCTTGGCTCATCGGCCACGCTGCTGGCGCAGCAGCCACCACGCGTGGATGAGAAGGAGCTGCGCGCCTGGGCGGAGCGTGGGGAGGCGGATGCGCAGTTCGAGCTCGGTCTGCGCATGATCACTGGCGAAGGCGTGAAGAAGGATCTGGAGGCCGGGGTGAAGTCCATTGAGCTGGCTGCGAAGCAGAAGCACCTGCGCGCCCAGCATGTCATGGGCACACTGCACGAGGACGGCGTCGGGGTGAAGCAGGACCCGGCGAAGGCGGCGGAGTGGTACCGCACTTCGGGTGAGCTGGGCTTCGCGCTTTCTCAGCACAGCCTGGCGGTGTTGTATGAGACCGGTAAAGGGGTGAAGAAGGACAGCGTGAAGGCGGCGGAGTGGTTCAAAAAAGCGGCAGAGCAGGGGAATCCGCCTTCGCAGACCGCCTACGCGGTGAAGCTGGAACTCGGTGAAGGCGTGTCCAAGAGCACCGCCAAGGCCGCGCTGTGGTATTTGAAGGCGGCGCAGGCAGACTGGCCACCTGCCATGGCTCGGCTTGCCAACCTTTATTACACCGGCCAGGGCGTGCCGGTGGATTACCGCCGTGCCGGGGCGTGGTATCGTCGGGCGGCACGTTCGGAGGACCCCTGGGCCTCGAACAATCTCGCCTGGTTCCTCGCCACCTGCCCGGAGGAGAACCTGCACAATGGCGAGAACGCCGTGCTCCTTGCGCGCCGGGCGCTCAAGCTCGTCGCCGAGGTCGTGCAGAGTGATGAGCAGCCCTATGAGATGATCGACACCATGGCTGCGGCCCTGGCCCGCAATGGCGAATACAAGGAAGCCGAGCTCTGGCAGCAGCGCTCTTTGGTCATGCTGAAGGACGACAAAGACCTGCCTGAGGAGGATCGCAAAAAGCTGCAGGACGAGTTCGACACGCGCCTCAACCTCTACAAAAAGTCCACGCCCTTTGCCGAGCCGGAGCCGCAGGGAGAGAAAGGCGCGGAACCGCTGCCGCAGGACACCATTTTGCAGGAAGAAGGCATGCCCGATGGCACGCCCCGAAAAAAAACCGCGCCCAAAAGCAGCCGTGGCACGGTGGTCTGAAGTTGATCGTCTTTAGCGCTGACAGCGTCCGCCGGTGGTGTTTTTAGCCGCTGGCACGCAGGATTCGCCCATTGAAACGCAATATCTGCAAGACATTCCCCCGCCAGCACGGTTAAAGCGCAGGCGCTTGCGTCCTTTTCTCATTTCAGCCCTTCGTATTTTTTCCTCATGTCCACTGCCGTCGTTCGTTCTGTTGCCCTGCCACCGCCCATCCCAGGGCTGAATCGCCGCATCCGCCAGCCGAAGAAAAACATCCCGCAGACGAAGCAGGATCGCGATCAGATCCTCGGCTGGGTGCGTGAGTATGCCGAGACCCAGCGTCTCGTGCCGCCCGTGCCAATCCCCGAATTGCAGGAGCACACGGATAAAATCCTCGTCATCCACGCCATCGACAAGATCCACCGCGATTACGTCGGCGTCCTGCTAGCGAATGAGACCTGGCGCGAGTCCCTCGCCACGGTGCCGTTTGAAAAGCGCCTGCTGCTCATGCCCAAGTGCCTGCGCATCGAAAGCAAATGCCCCGCGCCCTTCGATGAGTTCGGCCTGCTCTGCAAACAGTGCGGCCTGTGTTCCATTCAGGACTTCCAAAACGAGGCCGAGAAGCTCGGTTACGCCGTGCTCGTCGCGGAAGGCAGCGCCATCGTCATGTCGCTCATTCAGACCGGCAAGATCGAGGCCATCGTCGGCATTTCCTGTCTGCCCGTGCTGGAGCGCACCTTCCCCTACATCGAAGCCGCCGCCATTCCCGCTGTCGCCGTGCCATTGCTCCAGGATGACTGCATCGACACCCTCGTGGATATCGACTGGGTCTGGGACTACATCCACCTCACCAGCGACGACAAAACCCGCCGTCTCAATCTGAACGCGTTGCATGACGAGGTGAAGACCTGGTTCACTCGCGAGTCATTGGACGTGCTCATGGGTCCCTCCAGCGGCCATAGCGACGACATCGCGCGCGAATGGCTCGCCCGTGCTGGCAAACGCTGGCGTCCCTTCCTCACCGTCGCCGCGTATCAGGCGCTGCGTGAGGATCCTGCAGGCCCGATCTCCGACACGGTCAAAAAAGCCGCCATCGCCGTCGAAATGTTCCATAAAGCCTCACTCGTGCATGACGACATCGAGGACGGCGACGCCGAACGCTATGGCGAAAGCACGCTGCACGCCGAGCACGGCATCCCGGTGGCCTTGAACATCGGCGATCTGCTCATCGGCGAAGGCTACCGCCTGCTCGCCGCGAACGACGCCCCCGCGCACATTCGCAGTGCCGCCATTCTCGTCGCCGCTGAAGGCCAGCGCGAGCTGTGCATCGGCCAAGGGGCGGAACTGCTCTGGACGCGGCACCCCGTCGCCCTCAGCAGCACACAGGTGCTGGAAATCTTCCGCAGCAAGACCGCGCCCGCGTTTGAAGTCGCCCTCAAGGTCGGGGCCGCGCTTGCCGGACAGCTCGACGAATGCGCCGACGTGCTGCACACCTACAGCGAGAACCTCGGCATCGCCTACCAGATCCGCGATGACCTCGACGATCTCGGCGAAGACTCCGCCGCTGGCAACGAATGGAACATGCGCCCCAGCATCGTGCTGTCCCTCCTGCGTGAGAAGGGCAAAGGCGCGGTCAAAGACCAGATGGAAGCCCTCTGGAACGGTGTCGCCGCCACCAAGCCCGACAACGCCGCCATTCGCCAGTGGGCGCTCGACAGCGGCGCACATGAGAAGGCGATCACCTTGCTCGAAAGCTACAAGGAAGCCGCCATCCGCTCCCTGCAAGAGGTCGAACTGCCGAATCTGAAAGGCCTGCTGCGCCGCGTCATTGGCAAGATTTTCAACGAGCTTGAGATCAAAGGCTGGTGCCGCGAATTCGAGCAGAAAAACCTCGACCCAGGGCTGCGTGCCGAAGCCGCCAAAGCCGCCGAGCATCTGGTGCCGCAGGTTACGGTTGCTTGAGGTGGTCCGCGCACGCCGTGTGCGGGGGGCGGGCGCTCCTTGATTCTCCCACCGCACAGCGGACTGTGCGGACTACTCTCTCGCGTGTCCTCCTCCTTCAAAATCCGCCTGACCTACGGCCTCGGTTTCGTCGTGTTCATCGTTGCCGGATCACTGCTGCTGCTAGCCTGGCTGCGGCAGCGGGAGCGCGAGGAGTCGAATCGCCTGTTGCACGCGCTGGTGCAGGCGGACGCCGAGTTCGTGCGGCGCATGAATCTGCCGCGCAGTGAGAAGCTGGCGCGTGATCTGGAGCAGTTGCTCGGCATGCGCATCGAGTTCCGCACCGCCGGCAGTGCTGCGGCGCTGGACGATGACACGCGGGTCATCCGTCTCGATGACAAGCATGACATGGTCTTCACGCGCCAGCCGGTCCGGTCCTCCCTGTCCCTGCGTGATCCGGCCACGCGCAATGCCTTCATCTCCTTCTGGCTGGTTTCCGGCCTCGTCGGCTGGCTGCTGGCACGGGAGCGGCTCAAGCGGGCGCAATCGGAACGTCTGGCGCTGCTGGGCCGCGTGGCGACCAGCCTCGCCCATGACATCAAGAACCCGCTCGCCTCGATCCAACTGCATGCGCAGTTGATGACACCCCGCGATGACGAGGATGCCCAGGCGCTCCAGTTGATCGAAGCCGAAGCGCAGGTCATCGCCGGGCTGGTGAATCAGTGGCTGCATCTGGCGAATCCGCTGCCGCCCAAGCTGGTGAAACTGGATGTGATCCAGTGCCTGCGTGAGCTGGCGCAGACGCTGCAAGCCCAGGCCCAGCATGCGGGGGTGGAGATCGCAGTGCCGCCCGCGCAGCCGCTGTGGGTCATGGGCGATGCCTCCCGCCTCACGCAGGCCTTTCGGAACCTCATCGTGAACGCCATTCAGGCCATGCCGCGTGGCGGGAAGCTGCGGATTGATGCGGAAAGTGATGACCAGCAGCTCCAACTCCGGTTCACCGACGCCGGCCCCGGCTTCTCCGCCACTGCACTCGCCCGAGGCACCGACTTGTTCTTCACCGAAAAAGAAGGCGGCATGGGCGTGGGCTTGAACATTGCCGCCAGCATCATCGCCGCGCATGGAGGACGCATGGAACTGCATAATGATCCGGCCGGAGGGGCGGTTGTCACCGCCTGGCTGCCTGCCAGTTCGTCGGACGGCCCAGGCCCGTGGAATGGCGACGACACGTCGGCGCTCCACATCACCGTCGCAGCGCATTGATCAGCTCATCCAGCTTGTCGGCCACGGCCTGCACCGCACCCTGCGTCGGCGGATCGCTGATGGCCATGCCCAGCATGGCCACGCCATTGCTGTTGCTGCTCGTACCGCTGATCGCGTTGCTCAGGTCCGCGTTCGTCACCTCGCCGGGCGGTCCCTGCCCACCGTCGCCGCCGTTGCTGCCATCGCTGCCGTTGAAACCCTGGGGGATG
>JBDNIB010000591.1:0-3593 GCA_041688535.1 Prosthecobacter sp. | reverse complement strand
GCCGCCTTTGAGCATCATCAGACGGTCAAAGTCAGCGGCACCAAGGGCGCACTCTGGGCCGGTTGGAGCGGCGCACTCGACCGCACCCTCGAGCCCGACTACTTCCTCAAAGTCTTCGACGGTGAAAATCTCGAACAGGTCAAAATCGCAACCCACAGCGGCGAAGTCTTCGAACTCCGCGCCGAGATCGCCCAATGCATCGACATGGTCCGCAGCGGCAAACAACCCATCGCCACCGGCCTCGACGGTCTGTGGTCCGCCGGTCTGTGCCTCGTCGCCGAAGAATCCATCCGCCAGGGCAAGCCGCTGCCCGTGGGCGATCTGCTCAAGTTCTGATGCGACGAAAAGATCCTTCTCGGACTCGCCACCGTCATCGCCATCATCCTCATCGTCGCCTCGTTTCAGTCCGATGAGATGAAAGTCTCCCGCTCCGCCGTCATCCCCGCCACACCAGCAGCTGTGTTCACCGTCGTGAATGACTTCTCAAAGTGGCTGTCGTGGTCGCCATGGACCGGTTTGGACCCAGAAATGAAGCATCGTCTTGAAGGCCCCACGCAGGGCGTCGGTGCCATGTTTCATTGGGATGGAAACATGGAATGCGGAGCCGGCACCTCTGGGCCATGCAGGGCAAGAAACCCTTCATCGGCAAGGTCATGAGCCTCTTCATGGACTGCGCGAAAATGTGCGGCGACGACTTCGAAAAAGGTCTCGCCAAACTCACGCAAGTCGTCACCAGCGGCTCCTCGCCTAAATAACGAATGCGTAAATCCGAATGACGAAGCCAGACTGGGTTCGCGTTCATTCGTCATTTCCCCTCCCCATGTCCACCATCGTCCAACCCTACCTCTTCTTCGGCGGTCGCTGCGAGGAAGCCCTCGCCTTCTACCAGTCCGCCATCGGTGCGCAGCAGGAAATGCTCATGCGCTACAGCGACAGTCCCGATCCGATGCCGCCCGGCATGATCCCACCCGGTTATGAAAGCAAGGTCATGCACGCCAGCTTCAAAGTAGGCAGCAGCGTCATCATGGCCTCCGATGGCGGCGCGGAGAGCGAGGGCTTCCGCGCCTTCTCCCTCTCGATCAATGTGCCCACCGAAGCCGATGCCGAACGCGTCTTCAACGCGCTCGGCGATGGCGGCGAAGTCACCATGCCCCTTAGCAAGACCTTCTGGACGCCGCGCTTCGGCATGTTGAAAGACAAGTTCGGCATGGGCTGGATGATCACCGTGGAGGCCAAGTCGTGAACACACTCGCCGACAACGAAATCGTCAGATCACGCCACCTCGTAACCGGCTCCTCCTACGCGATGAACCGTACACGGAGTGTGCGAACCACCTCATCTTCGGTGGCAGAACCTCCGTCTCAGGAGCCGTCGAAAGAGGTAGTATCAAGGTCGATGGCCTGCAAGTCGGTGTGACGGTACATGCCGAAGTTGATCCAACTCTGACCGAAAAAATCAAAGACTGCCGCGCTGGTCGGAAAATGTTTGCGGTCGGCACAATCCGGGAGATTCGCCTTGGCTATGGTCAGGCGGTGCTCGGCGTGCGGAATAGCAATGCCGTGCTTGGACCGGAAAGACTGACACTCACCATCTCCCTTGTCGCAGATGATTTCGGTCCAGCCAAAGACGGCTGAGCGGTGGAGAACGAGCCGGGCGTTCATGCTTGAGATGAACCTGCCGCAGCATGCCACCTCTTCTGGGTGGGATTCACCCAGGCAAAACCAGCCGTGGGCTGGCGCTGGCAACCGCACACGGAGTGTGCGGAACACGTCACACGTCACACGTCACACACCATCGCCGCATGCCGCAGGGCCAGCACCGGATCATCCCAGGTCGGGATGAACTCGTGCGCCACGAAGTCGTGGTAGCCGATTTCTAGAACGGCCTGCATGACGGCGGGGTAGTTGATCTCCTGGTGCTCGTCCAGCTCACAGCGGCCGGGATTGCCCGCCGTGTGGAGGTGGCCGATTACGTCCTTGTGCTGGCGTAGGCGGCGGATGATGTCGCCGTTCATGATGCTGACGTGGTAGATGTCGAAGAGCAGCTTGAAGTTCGGGCTGCCGATCTGGTTGATCAGGTCCACGCAGAAGTCCACATCATCGCCGAAGTAACCGGGGTGGCCCTTCATCGGGTGGGAGCTGTCGCGGGAGTTCAGGTGCTCCAGCACCAGCGTGATGCCCTTCTTCTCGGCCAGCGGGAGCACTTCCTTCCAGGTGTTGAGGCAATTTTGAATGGCCTTGTCACGGTCCATGCCGTCGAACTTCATGCCGGTGAAGGTGATGGCCTTCTTGCAGCCGACATCGGCCGCCAGGTTGATGGCATCGGTGAGCTTGGTGACGACTTCATCGTGGAACTCCGGGTTGCAGGGACCTTTGGAAAAGCCGTGGCTGCCCACCAGGGAGATGTCGAGGCCGAGTTTCTTCACCTCCGGGTACAACTTGCTGTCGATGCCCTCGATGCCCACGAGGCCGATGGCCTTCGCGTGCTTCGCCAGTTCCAGCATGTCCATCGGCTTCCAGCACCAGCCCATGAGCGTGTGCTTGATGCCCTTGTGCTTGATCACATAGGCCGGATCAGCAGCGGCTTTGGCGATCGTCTGGGCGCTGAGGCGGGAAGCGGCGGTGGCGGCGAGGGCGGTGGTGAAGAAGTGGCGGCGGTTCATGGTGGCTAAGCTGAAGACGTGAGAAGTCAGAGGTAACGGTGTTGCAGAGCGTTAGTCCAAGATCCCCACCCGCGCAATCCCCGCTTCAGCCATCCCCTCTCGCCAGTAGAGTTGCCCTCGTCCTTGAGCATCCAGAGTCATTGGCCGCAAAGAAACGCAAGAGGTGAAAAATGCGGAGCCGGAGCTTCACCGGAGGCAACGAAGAGAACGCAGCCTCCCGTTCCTGTCTCGGAGTTCGGGTTTCAGCCCGTCCGGCGGAAGTAGCGCGGGCACTCTTGCACGTTGCGGGGGCCGTTCGCGGCTTTCGGTTGCCATCGTCCGACATTTTCACCGCAGAGAGACCAGGGGGCAGAAGCCCGAACTACGAACGGCGATCCGAACTTTGTAGATGTGAGAGGGAGCACGCAAAACCGCCTCCGTCGGCTTGCACCGAGGGAGGCGGGTGATGGAGGCGGATTAAGCGCTGAGGCTTTCCTCTTCTTCGACCTGAACCGGAAGCGTGGGACGCTCCATTTCGCGGATCTCGAAGTTGCGATTGGTGATGAAACCGGTGCCGGCAGGGATGAGGTGGCCCATGATGACGTTTTCCTTGAAGCCGCGCAGGAAGTCGGACTTCGCAAGGGTGGCGGCCTCGGTGAGCACCCGGGTGGTGTCCTGGAAGGACGCCGCCGAGATGAAGCTCTCGGTCTCGAGGGAGGCCTTGGTGATGCCGAGGAGGACGGGTTCTGCTTCCGCAGGCTTGCCGCCTTCTTCACTGATGCGGTTGGTCTCCTTCTCAAAGGTGCCGCGGTCGATCTGGTCGCCCCAGAGGAACTCGGTATCGCCGGGATCGGTGATCTTCACCTTGCGCAGCATCTGCCGGATGATGATCTCAACGTGCTTGTCATTGAGTTCCACGCCCTGGGCACGGTACACTTCCTGCACTTCGTTG
>JBDNIB010000590.1:0-3474 GCA_041688535.1 Prosthecobacter sp. | reverse complement strand
TGTTACGAGTGAGCCGCGAGAATGTCGAGGAAGTGGCTCTGATCGCGATGCTCATGCGATTGGAGCCGGATCTGGGCGATTATGTGGCGGAGCCGATGGTGTTCCCGATTTTCGGGCGCGGCCGGGCACTGGAGCCGCTGATCGGCAAGGGGATCAACGCGGACAATGTGTTCGATGCTGCCAGCTATCTCTGCGGCGCGTGCTCCTGTGAAATTAAAGAGCAAAATCCAGGCATTGATCTGCTCATGGCGGCGGATTGGGAGCCGGTGGCGTCGAAGGAAAAGGTGGAGACGGTGCGGATCATGCCAGCGACTGCCACCGCGGTCGACAAGGACTCGCGCATGATCATTCGCGTGGTGTTGATCGGCGGGGCGGTGGCCTCGCTGCTGAAAGGCTGGCTGCTGGCCCGGCGGTCCTTGAACAGGCGGGACAAATCAAACTGAGACGGCAAGGCGGCACCGGCTTGTTACGAAGGCTGGCACATTGCGCAAAACCGGACTTGCCGCCGTCATGCCGCACGCCACCCTCGCGGCCGCATGTCCGCCCCAGCTCTAGTTTCCGACGTTGGCAAAGTTCTCATCGATTTCGACTTCAGCATCGCCGCCCGGCGGCTGGCGGAGCGCTGTGATCATCCGGCGGAGGTGGTGCTGACCTTGTTTGACGACATCAAGGGGCCGTATGAAGACGGCCGTATGGATGATGCGGTGTTTGTGCGCGAGGCGATGGCCGCGACGGGTTTTCGCGGCACCACGGCAGAGTTCGAGGCGATCTGGTGCGGAATTTTTACCCAGAACGAGCCGATGCACGCCACGCTGGGCGCTTTGGCGGGAAAACTGCCGATGCATCTGCTCTCGAACACCAGCGGGCTGCACAAAGACTACTTTCTGCGCACCTTTCCCATCTTCCAGCACTTCCAGGGCGGCGTGTATTCGTATTCAGCGGGATGTTCCAAGCCGGGAGAGAAAATTTTCCAGCACACCATCGAGAAACTCGATCTCGACCCCGCCCGCATCTTTTACATCGACGATCTGCTGCCGAACATAGAGACGGCGGCACGGCTGGGATTCCGCACCTTTCATTACAGTTTTGCGCAGCATCCACAGTTGCAGGCGGAGCTGGACGAATGGCTGGCGGCGCAGGGCATCGGTTGACGGGCGCAATTACCTGTCATACCCAGTACCCGCCGCGAAACGTAATACCTGATGTAACACGCTAGCTGCAGTGATTTTTAACCCATGAAATGCGACGTCTGCGAGAACGAGGCCACGGTCTTCCTCACCCAAATCATCAACGGTCAGATGACCACGGTGAATCTGTGTGAGTCATGCTCCAAAGCCAAAGGCGTGACCGAGGAGACCGGTTTCGGTCTGGCGGAGGCGTTTCTCTCGCCCTCGCAGCGCTCGGGAGCGGACTCTATGGAGGTCGTGTGCGACTCCTGCGGTTTCACCGCCTCACAGCTCAAAAAAATCGGCCGCATGGGCTGCCCGGAGTGCTACACCGCGTTTCGCGAAGGTTTGGACGGTCTGCTGCGGAACATGCACAAAGGCACCCGGCATGTCGGCAAGCGTCCAAGTCGGCAGGACGACGGCGCACCGCAGTTGCTGCCCCGGCAGCGGGCCGCCGTGGTGCGGGAGACGCCGCCTGCGCCAGTGCCGGTGGCAGAGCTGCCGCTGGATATTTTCAAACTGCGTGCCGATCTCGATCTGGCGGTGAGTGAGGAGCGTTACGAGGACGCGGCACGTCTGAAAGCAGAGATCGAACGTTTGCAGCCGAAGGTTTCCTCCAAATGAGGAAGGGCGATGCAGGGCAGTTACAGCGGTTCCTGGCAAAGGTGGAGCCGTCCTTGCATGACATTCAAGACGTATGCATCTTTGCACGTCGAACATTTCTCACGCCATGATGCGCTTTGCCACATTGATCAAAAATCCCGCTGACTGGATGAAGGGCGCTGGCCCGCATTCCGACATCGTCATGACCTCGCGGGTGCGGTTTGCGCGCAACCTGCGCGGCCACCCGTTTCCCGGTTTCAGCCAGGAGCGCCAGCGCATCGAGTTGCTCGAACGTACCCGGCCCGTGGTCGAAGACCTGCCGGAGATGCGCGATGGCTACAGCGAGGATTACAGCGACCTCACCAAGATTCGCAAGCAGGTGCTGGTGGAGCGCCATCTCGTCAGTCGCGAGCATGCGGCACGGTCCACCGGCTGCGCCGTCGTGGTGGACCGGAAGCAGAGCATCTCCATCATGATCAATGAGGAGGATCACTTCCGCATTCAGGGCATTCGACCTGGTTTGAACCTGCGCAGCGCGTACGAGCTGGTGGACCGGGTGGACACAGCGCTGGAAAGCTCCCTGCCGTATGCCTTTGACGCAAAGCTGGGCTACCTGACCGCCTGTCCCACGAATTTGGGCACCGGCATGCGGGCCTCCGTCATGCTGCACCTGCCTGCGCTGGTGCTGACGGATCAGATCAATCCGGTCATCAAGGCGGTGGGCAAAATCGGCCTCGCGGTGCGCGGTCTGTATGGCGAGGGTACCGAGGCGCTCGGCAATTTGTTCCAAATCTCCAACCAGCACACGCTGGGCGAGGCTGAGCCGGAAATCATCTCCCAGATCGAAAAAGTGATCGAGGGCGTCGTGCGTTCTGAGCAGACCGCCCGTGCCAAGCTCAAGGAGGATCATCAGACCATGCTGAACGACCAGGTCGGGCGTGCGTTTGCCATCTTGCGCTACGCGCATGTCCTCACCTCCAAGGAGGCGCTGAACCTGCTCTCCATGCTCCGCCTCGGCGCAGATCTCGATCTGGTCGGCGATTGCGACCGCAGTCTGATTGACCTGCTCCTGCTCGAAATTCAACCTGCGCATTTGCAGCTCAATGCTGCGCGTGAATTGTCCCCCGAGGAGCGTGACAGCATGCGCGCGGAAATTACCCGCGCACGGTTGCAATCCATCGACGGCCCCGGTAACTTTCCACCATCCAATTCAACCTCTGGAGGCTCGACCTCCCCCTCTCATGATGAATAATTTCACCCCACGCGCCCAACAGGTCCTGGCCCTCGCCCGCAAGGAGGCCGACCGCTTCAATCACAACTACGTCGGCACGGAGCATCTGCTCCTGAGCCTGATCAAGCTGGGCCAAGGCGTCGCCGTGAACGTTTTGACCAAGCTCGGCCTCGATCTCGAAACCGTGCGCATGCAGGTCGAGCAGCAGGTCGGCTCCGGCCCAGAGACCAAGATGGTCGGCAACATCCCCTACACGCCGCGTGTGAAAAAAGTGCTCGCACTGGCCTCCAAGGAAGCCAAGGCGCTGAACCACAGCTACGTCGGCACTGAGCACATCCTGCTTGGCCTGCTGCGTGAGGGCGAAGGCGTCGCCGCGCAGGTGCTGCGCAACCTGGAAGTGAACCTCGATAAGGCGCGCAGTGAGATTCTCAAGGAACTCGATCCGAATTTCACCTCGCAAAACGAGGAGGATGA
>JBDNIB010000589.1:0-5037 GCA_041688535.1 Prosthecobacter sp. | reverse complement strand
TTTGGAACGCAGAAACAGCAGACCGCCGACGGCTCCCCAGACAAGATTGAAGATCCAGCCTGCCAACGATGCGGAGACCCCGACGGACTCCGGCACCTTGGCGATGCCGGCCAGCAGGGCTTCAAAGGTGCGCTCGCGTACGCCCAGTCCTGAGATCGATACGGGCAGTGATGCGGCGGCATCGACGATGGGCATGGCGGTCAGCACATCGAGCACGGGTGCCATGCCGCCCACGGCACGCAGGCCGCAGTAGAAGCTCATGAAAAAGGCCACATGCATGCACATCCCCACCCCGGTGGCGGCAAGCGAGCGCTGCCAGAGCTGGGCGGCGACATCATGCACCTGTGCCATGCGCGCAATGACACCGGCGAACATGGGCAGGCCGAAGGTGCGTGGGAAAGTGCGCCGCCCCCAGACCAGCAGGCTGGGCTTGAGAGAAATCCAGGCGAGCCGCAGCCCTACCAAGGCTCCGCCGACGTACATGCCGTAACCGGCGAACAGCAGGCGCACATCCGCGCCGAACTCATGCCAGCGTGACTGCGTCGCCAGCAGGCACACGAGGAACAGCATGGCTACGGAGACAAGACCGGTGAGATGATCCAGCACTAGCGAGACGCTCACGGGCAGGGTTTTTCCCGGCAACCGCCGTGAGAGGGACATGATCTTGTAAGTGTCGCCGCCGACCACGCCGACGGAGCTGATGTTGAAAAAGGCGCTGACGATCTCGGCGCGCAGGACGATGCCAAAGGGCAGGTCAGGCACCAGCCCGCGCAGCAGGATGTGCCAGCGCACGGCGGTCAGAAACAGCGAGAGAAAGGCGCAGCCGCATCCTGCCACCACCCACGGCCAGTTCGTGAGCATGGCGCGGAATTTCGGCGCGATCTCGGCGATGAGGCTGTGCTCACGAAACAGCAGCGCGAGCAGCACGCCGCTGATGAGCAGACGCAGAGAGATGGAGAGCAGGCGTTTCAAAATGACGAATGCAGAATGCAGAATGACGAATGCCCTAGCGTTCCCAAGAGGATTTCACGCTGCCAGTGAGGTTTGATCATTCGGGCTTGGGCCTTCATTCGTCATTCGGATTTCGTCATTCCTGCGCGGCCATCGCCATCGACAGTGATAGCGGGCATCCGCGCAGGCATCACGCCGCCACCTGTTGGTCCACAGCCTCGGCGATGGTGTTTACGTTTTGCAGGATGCGTTTCGCCTGCTCCTGGTCGGCCATTTTGAAGCCAAAGTGCTTTTCCAGCATCACCACGAGCTGGAGGGCGTCCACGGAATCCAGTCCGATGCCCGCAGGACCGAAGAGTGGGGTGTCATCGCCGATGTCATCTGCGGACATGTCGAGCATGAGCTCGCTGATCATGAGTTCCTTGAGGCGCTGGCGGGTGGGCATGTGGGTGGTTGTTTTTTTTGGAAAAAGGAGTGGGCGGCTCAAAGCATGCCGCCGTCGATTTTCAGGACCGATCCAGTGATATAGCTCGCCTCGGGGCTAGCAAGAAAGAAAACCGCCGCCGCCACCTCGGCAGGTTTAGCAAAACGGCGCATCGGGAGCTGCATTTTGAGCGCTTTCAGATGCTCCGGCGTCCAGTCGGCGGGCAGGCCACCCTCAATATACCCTGGGCAGACCGCGTTCACGGTGATGCCCATGCGCGCGGCTTCTTTGGCGAGGCTTTGAGTCAATCCGATCACGCCGGCCTTCGCTGCCGCATAGTTCGTTTGTCCGGCGGGCGATGAAATGGCGCTGAGGGACGAAATGTTTACGATGCGGCCCTGCCGCTGCCGCATCATCGTGGGCAGCACCGCCTGGCAGCCGTGGAAGACCGCGTTCAGATTCGTATCCAGCACGCGTGACCATTGATCCTGCGACATGTTCGCGAGCAGGGCATCGTCGTGGAAGCCGGCGTTGTTGATCAAAACAGCGAGCGGGGAGGCTTTGGCCGCGATTTCACTCAAAGCGGTCTGCCAAGCCTCGGGCGCGGTGATTTCGAGCGTGATCAAGTCCGCGCGGCCTGGAAAACGCGCTGCCAGCTCCTCAGCACGGTCACGGCGCTCGCGCACGCCGAGAAACACACGGCAGTCCGCCTCCCGTGTCAGGAAGTATTCGGCAATGGCGAGGCCCAGCGCGCCATTCGCGCCAGTGATCAAGATGCTGTGGCTCATGCGGCTTGCTGTGCCGTTTCATGGTCAAGGTTTCAAGCGGATAGATGCGCCCCAAACCTGCGGTGACCTGACTCCAGGGCGTGCCTCGCCGCCCGGAATCACGATTTGATCGTTCCAAAGCACCGCATTCGTCGTGACGAGCGAGAATGGCACCTCGTCGGACTTGCTCCACGTTTGCGTTTTTACGTCGAAAGCCAGAATCGAGCGCGGAAAGCCAGGATGCTGCGATTTAGGCTCGAAATTGGCATTTGTACCGTCATCGCCGCCCAGGATGAGAATTTTCGAGTCAACCACCGGCGCGGGCGATGGTGCGGCCACGGCCACGCGGGGCATGTCGGGCAGTTGGTTCCAACCGGTGGCCGGTTGATAAGCCCACGCATCCTTCAGCCATTCGCGCTCCGGCTTGCCATCGGCTCCTGCTTTCAACGCCGCGCCGCTAAACAGATGCACCGCGCCATTTGCGGCGGCCATGCACGCGAGCATGCGCGGTTTGCCGGGGCAGGGGGGCAGTTCCTGCCAGATCGCGTTGGGTTGTTTCAAATCGAGCGACCAAAACGTGTTCATAGCCGTGGTCGCCGTCGGTGTTTCGATGCCACCTGCAATGTAGATGACTCCATTGAGTTCGCAGCCGCACATGAAGGCGCATGGCTTTGGCAGTGGCGGCAGTTTGGCCTCTTGTTGCAGCCAGAACACGTCACGGAAGTGCTCCGTGGCGTTGCCGCCGCCGAGGATGACCAGTCCATCTGGTGTAGTGATGCTCACGCCGTAGCCATTCGGCTGCGGCAGCTTCCCGATCACACGCCATGGCCCGCCTGGCTTTTCCAACGCATAAACCGTGTCATACCAGACCTTCGTGCCGCCTTCCCACGGCATTTTGTCGATGAAATGCGTCCCGCCAGCTACGATCAGCGCCTCGTCGCTCACTCCCGCGAACGAACCCGCAAAACCGCGCGCGTCCGGCACGTCGGGCAGTTGGTTCCAGGCCAGTGCGGAGAGCAGCAGCAGCGTTTTCATCCCGCCTTTTAGGGCTTCGTCATTCATTCGTCATTCAGAATTCTGCATTTGTCATTCCCTCACCTGAAAGCCTGCGCACATCCCAGCCGTATGATCCGGCCTCCATGCTCACCCTCTCCGGCAAATCCCACGGCAAACTCTGCGACGGCGTCTCGCGTCGCGATTTCATGCGCATCGGCGGTCTCGCCATGGGCGGGCTGTCGTTGCCTGAGCTGCTCAAGGCCGAGGCGGAGGCCAAAGTGGGACGCAGCTTCAAATCGGTGATCATGATCTACATGTGCGGTGCGCCGCCGCATCAGGACATGTATGATTTGAAAATGGACGCGCCGCTGGAGATTCGCGGCCCCTATAAACCCATCAAGACCGCCGTCCCCGGCATCCACATCTCCGAACACGCTCCGCGACTCGCCAAGATCATGGACAAGCTGGTGCCGATCCGCAGTATGTACGGCAGCCCCAACGGTGCGCACGACAGCTTCATCTGCTACACCGGCAAAGCACCACCGCCGAATGGCGGTGGTGCGCCAACGGGCCGACTTTCCGATTCGCCGTCGTTCGGTTCCGTGATCTCGCGGCTTAAAGGTCAGGCAGATCCGGCGGTGCCGGCGTTTGTCGGTCTCGCGCCGAAGGCCGGACATCCGCCTTACGGCTCGCCGGGGCATCCGGGTTATTGTGGCAACACGCATGCCGCGTTTCGCCCGAATGGTGCCGGTATGGATGATCTCAACCTCAATGGCATCACGCTCGACCGTCTTGAAGACCGCCGTTCGCTGCTCACCGGTTTCGACAACTTCCGCCGCGAACTCGACTCCAGCGGCCTCGTCGGCAGCATGGACGCATTCAATCAGCAGGCGCTGAACGTCCTCACCTCCAGCAAACTGCTCGCCGCGCTCGACTTGAGCAAGGAGACCGTCAAAACCCGCGAGCGTTACGGCAAAGGCGATCCCAAGAACTACGGCGATGGCGCACCGATGAATCTTGAGCACTTCCTGCTCGCCCGCCGTCTCGTCGAGGCCGGGGCGCGTGTCGTTACGTTGAATTTTGGCCGCTGGGACTTCCACGACAACAATTACCCGCAACTCCTGCGCCACCTGCCGCTGTTCGATCAAGGCATGAGCGCCCTCGTTGAAGATTTGCACGAACGCGGCCTCGACAAAGACGTGGCCGTCGTCGCCTGGGGTGAGTTTGGCCGCACACCGATCGTGAACAAGGACGGCGGTCGCGATCACTGGCCGCGTGTCGGCGGTGCCTTGCTCGCCGGGGGTAGTTTGAAAACGGGCCAGGTCATCGGTGCCACCGACAAACTCGGCGGTGAACCCAGCGAGCGCCCCGTGCATTTCGGCGAAGTCTTCGCCACGCTCTACAAGCACATGGGCATCGACACCGTGAAGACCACGCTCAACGATCTCACCGGGCGGCCGCAGTATCTCACCGATGCCTGGCAGCCGATGCCAGAACTGATTTAAAGTAGCCATCTCGCACCGCGAGATGAGCCCAGCGGGTGAAATGGCAGTAGGAGCCAGCGATCGAGTTTCTTTCTGCTCACAGCGAGTCCGTCGGCGCATTTGATTCGGAGACATGCCTTGCTTGCGCAGACCGCCACGCGTATAGCCCCGCCCATATGCCCCCGCTCAAGACCACACTGCCCGAGGGCGTCACATTCAAAGAAGGCGATGAAGCCGATCTCCGCGTGGTGATGCAGGATGGCGTGCTGGTGGTGACCAAAGTGCTGCGCCAGACCGTCGCGGAAGCGAATACAGCGGCCTACAAGAGCAAACTGGGCAGTTGGAACAGGAAGTAAGCTGCTTGACGGAAAGTCTTGGCAAACGAGGTGCGTATTTCAACGCGCATGTCTCTCCC
>JBDNIB010000588.1:0-8702 GCA_041688535.1 Prosthecobacter sp. | reverse complement strand
GCCCCGGCGAGACGCGACATGCAGTGCCGTGGGAGAGCCTGACGGATGAGCAGAAGCAGTTTCAAGCGACGAAGCAGGCGATTCATGCGGCGATGATCGACCGCATGGACCGCGAGATCGGCCGGGTGCTGGAGCAACTGCGCACAATGAACGCGATGGAGAACACGCTCATTGTATTTCTCTCCGACAACGGGGCGAGTGCGGAGGTGATGGTGCGCGGGCTGGGGCATGATAAAAATGCGCCGATGGGAGCAGCGGAGACCTATCTCTGCCTCGGGCCGGGAGGATCGACGGTGTCGAACACGCCGTTCCGTCGTCACAAGATCTGGACGCATGAAGGCGGCATCAGCACACCATTCATCGCGCACTGGCCGCAGGGCATCAGCGCGAAGGGCGAGCTGCGCCACACGCCGGGGCATGTCATCGACATCGTGCCTACCTTCCTTACGCTCGCCGGTGGTGACATCACCGACATGCCGGAGAACGCACCACCGTATCCAGGCCGCAATCTGGTGCCGGTGTTTGCCAAGGATGGGACGCTCAGCCGCGACTACCTGTTCTGGAATCACTCCGGCAATCACGCGCTGCGTGAAGGCGACTGGAAGATCGTGAGTTCTGGCGATGACGGCGACGTGTGGGAGCTCTACAACCTGAGCACCGACCGTGCGGAGTCGCACAACCTCGCTGCGAAGGAACCGGAGCGCGTGAAGACGATGTCGGCGCGCTGGGCGAAGCTGCAGGCCGAGTTTGAAGCGCAGGCGGGACCGAAGCCGGGCAAGAGAAAGTAGTCATGAGCTCCAGCTCGTTCTGGTATGTGGTGCGTTCTCCAGAACGAGCTAAAGCTCTTGATTACTTTACTTGAGGCCACCGATCTTGCAGCCCTGCGCTGCGGGTTGCGGAGCGGGAACGGGTTTACCAGCGAGGATCGCATCGAGCGCATCGCGCAGATCTTTCGTGGTCGCGGCACGCTGGCGCTTGGTGGGGCCGAGGTAGAGGTCGTTGATGCGGCCTTTGTAGAGTGTTTCGCCTTTGGGCGAGAGCACGACGGCTTCGGGGGTGATTTTGGCCTGCACCTGCTTCGCGAGTGCTTGTTCTTTGTCGAGCAGCACCGTGGCTTTGACCTCGGAGAGGATGGCGTGCTCCATGGCGACCTCCATCGTGATCTCGGGATCGGAATGGCTCAGGTAAACGGCCACGCGGTCACTGTAATCGGCGGCGATCTGGTTGATCTCCTTCATGAATGACTTCGTCGTGGAGCAGAACGGTGAGACGAAGAACAGCACGACAGCCTTCTTCTCGCCAGCGGAGGCAGGATCGTAGGTCTTGCCGTCGGTGGCGGGAAGTTCGAGGGCGGAGGCGATGCTGGTGAAGAGCAGTGCGAAGAGTATGGAGAAGAGTCGCATCGGGCAGCGAAGGTAAACGAAGAGTTAAGAACGGGCTAAAGCCCGAACTACGAACTAAGAATCGACTAAGCCTCGGTCAGCGCAGCAACCGCCGCGTCGAGCGTCGCGGCGTCTTTGATGCTGATGACCTTCACCGATTTGTCGATCTTGCCCATGAGACCGGCGAGCGTGGCGTCGGGGCCGAGTTCGATGAAGGTGGTGTGACCGGCGGCGATGAGGTGCTGCATGCTTTCCACCCAGCGGACGCTGCCGGTGACCTGGCTGGTGAGCGTGGCGCGGATTTCTTCCGGCGTGGCGACGGGGCGAGCTTCGAAATTGCAGACGACAGGAACGCGTGGGTTTTGGATCGGCGCGGCGGCGAGGGCGACGGCGAGTTTGTCCTGCGCGGATTTCATTAAGCGGCTGTGATAGGCACCGGCGACGGGCAGGGGGATGGCGCGTTTGATGCCTTTGTCCTTCGATTTGGCGGCGGCATCGGTGATGCCCTCGGCGCTGCCGCTGAGGACGATCTGTCCGGGGGCGTTCAAGTTCGCGACATCGACATCGCATTCAGCCGCGAGTTCGCGGATGGCGGATTCTTCGCCGCCGAGCAGGGCGAGCATGGCACCCTTGGTGTTGTCGCAGGCTTCTTCCATGAAGCTGCCGCGTTGGAAGACGAGGTTGAGGCCGGTGGCGAAGTCGAAGGTGCCGGCGGCGGCGTGCGCGGTGAATTCACCGAGGGACAGACCGGCGGTGGCGGTGATATTGATCGCGGGGATTTTTTCCTTGAGCACTTCGAGAATGGCGAGGCCGTGGGCGTAGAGCGCGGGCTGGCAGCGGGACGTTTTGGTGAGTTCCTCCATTGGGCCTTCGAACATGACGTTGGACAGCGAGTAGCCGAGGGCGGCATCGGCTTGATCAAGGAGAGCGCGGACGGCGGGATAGGCTTCGGCAAGATCTTTGCCCATACCGACTTTTTGAGCGCCTTGACCGGCGAAGAGGAGGACTGCGTTCATTTCTGGATGCTGGATTCTGGATGAATGGGAGGGCGCATTGAGCATGGTCAGCGTGGCTGTGCAAGTGCGTGCAAGGCGGTGGCGTGTTGAAGGACGGCATTGCGCAGGAGTTCGGGGCCGCGTTGCATGGCTTCGGCGAGGGGCATGTCGGCGGGTTTGATGGCGCAAAGGAGGTCGAAGCGGGTGCGGAGCTGGTCTTCGGCTTCGATGGCTCCGGCAAAGGCGGCGACGGGTTTGCCGAGTTCGCGGGCCAGATCGGCGACGCCCATGGGGCCTTTGCCGTGGAGGGTTTGCGCATCAAGGCGACCTTCGCCAGTGATGACGAGATCGGCGGCGGCGATGCGGTCGCGCAGATGGACGAGGTCGGCGATCAAATCGAAACCGCTGGTGAGTTTGGCCCCGCAGAAGGTCATGAGGCCGAAACCGAGGCCGCCAGCGGCTCCAGCGCCGGGCACGTCGCGATGATCGACGCCGAGGTCGCGTTTGGCGATGTCGGCGAGGCGTTGGAGGCGGGATTCGAAGAACTCGAAGTCCGTGACGCCTTTCTGCGGCCCATAGACGCGGGTGCAGCCGTGGGGGCCGAGCAGGGGATTGTTCACGTCGCAGGCGACGAGAATTTCCGTGTTTTCCGTTCGTGCTTTCGCTCGTTCGTCCGGGCCGAAGCCAAAGCTGCGAACGATCTTGGCCAGTCGGTCCATGTTCTGTATGGTTGGATGGAGTGGCGTTCCCTCGGCATCGAGAAATTGAAAACCAAGCGCGACGGCCATGCCGATGCCAGCATCGTTTGTGGCACTGCCGCCAATGCCGATGACGATGCGGCTGGCCCCGCGTTTCAACGCATCCAGCAGCAGCAAACCGGTGCCGTGGGTCGTGGCGGTGGCGGGATCGAGCGGGAGATCGCTGATCATCGCTAGGCCGGAGGTAGCGCTCATTTCCATGACGACTTCGAGGCGATTAGCATCACGAACAAGGCCATAACGGGCGGTGACAGGGCGGTTTTGGGCGTCAAAAGTCGCGGTTTCGCACCATTCGCCGTTCAAGGCGGCGACAACGGCCTCGGCGGTGCCTTCGCCGCCATCGGCGATGGGGCAGAGGTCGCATTCGGCGTCGGGAATAGCCTGTTTGAGCGCCGTTTCGATGGCCTGGGCGGCCACGATGGCCGGGATGGAACCTTTAAACTTGTCGATGGCGATGAGAATGCGCATGAGCAGGCCAGAATGGCACGTCGCTGGCGAATTGCCAAGTCGGGGTGCATTTTGAATCGCCAAGAGTGGTCTGGGGATGTCAGAGAAGTGTAATTAAGCTTGGATAGAGCTTGATTTGAGCATGTATTCATTATTAAGTTTATAATAATTATGTTTTCAGCCAGTCTGGCAGAGGTCGGGTCATCCCTGACCATTCCCGGTCAGGACCGCTCCACCAGAGGCGGTTCACTCACTGTATTGCCGAAATCTGACCAGTTTGAGCAGGAGCAGCAGGAGCTGAATCTGCGCAATGCGCGGATGGGAGCGTGGTTTGTGATGATCCTGGTGCCGCTGTGCAGTTTTCTGGACTGGATGGCCTACCCGGAGAGTTACTGGCAGTTCCTGGTGCTGCGGCTGGCCTGTGCGGCGAGCTGCGCGCCACTGCTGCTGGCGCTGAACGGCTCCCTGGGGCGGAAGTACTGCCGGGCTTACCCGATTATTCTGCCGCTGCTGCCAGCACTGATGATCTGCTTCATGATCTACCTCAGCGGTGATCCTGGATCTGGCTACTACGCCGGACTGACGCTGTGCATCGTGGCGACTGCGTTTGTGTTCCACTGGACGTTTCGGGAGATCGGCATCACGCTCGGTCTCGTGGTACTGGCCTACTTTGCCGCCACTCTGCCGAATCTTGGCAGCCAGTCCGATCCACGGGCGCTGGGCATTTTCGTGAACAATACGGGTTTCATCCTGCTGAACTGCGTAGTGCTCTACATCGGCAGCCGCCAGCATCACGCGATCCGGGTGCGGGAGTTCACCAACCGCTGCAAGGTGGAGGACCAGCGCGAGGAGCTGGCCGCCCGCAACGAGGAGCTGACCGCCGCCTTGAAACGCCTGCACGAAACCGAGGCGCAGCTCGATCAGAGCGAAAAACTGGCCTCAATCGGCAGGCTGAGCGCCGGGATCGTGCATGAAATCAACAATCCGCTGAACTACGTGAAATCGGCGATCTACCTGCTGAAGAAAAAGGGCAAGGCGCTGCCGCCCGAAGTCGCGGAGTCGTTCACCAGCATCGCGGCGGACATCGGCGAGGGCGTTGACCGCGTGGCGGCGATCGTCTCGGACCTACGCACCTTTGCGCACCCGGAAAATCGCGGTGCGCGGCCGATTGACCTGTACGAGACCTCTCGTAAGGCGCTGCGGCTGCTGGCGAAGGAGATCAGTGACCGGGACGTGACCCTGGTGGATGAAGTGCCGCCGGGAATCATCGCGCAGGGGGATGAAAACTACCTCATTCAAATCCTGCTGAACCTAGTACAGAACAGCATGGACGCGCTCGCGGGCCGACCCGATCCGACGATTCTGCTCAGGGCGCAGGAAACGCCAACGGGGTTCGACCTGATCGTGCGGGACAATGGCATGGGCATTCCCAAGGCCAATCTGGCGAAAATTTTCGATCCGTTCTTCACCACGAAGCAAGTGGGGCAGGGGATGGGCCTCGGTTTGAGCATCTGCTTCCGCCTGATCCAGCAGATGGGCGGCGAGGTGAAGATCGACACCGTAGAAGGCAGTCACACGCAGTTCACCCTGAGCCTTCAGAAACCTGTCAGTCACTGAAATCATGTCCAACACACTGCTATCGCCCTATCACATTCTCTACGTCGATGACGAGGAGAAGGCGTTGCATTACTTCAAGGAGATCTTTGGCGACGAATACACCATCCACATCGCGAACAACGCGATGGACGGCTATCGCATTTTGCAGGAGCAGGGGACGCAGATCGGCCTGCTGCTCACCGACCAGCGCATGCCCGGCGCGAGCGGGGTCGAGCTGATGGAGCATGCGCGGAAGCTCAATCCGAATCTCGTGCGCATCCTCGTCACGGCCTACACAGACTACGATGCGGCGGTGGAGGCAGTGAACTCCGGCCGCTGCTTCCGCTACATGCACAAGCCCTGGGAACCCGAGGAGGTGGGCGGCGTGATCAAGCATGCGCTGGACTACTACCACACGCTGGTGGAGCGCGAACAACTGCTGGTGGAAAAGGCCGACACAGTGCGGCACACGCTCTCCACCGACAAGGTGGCCGGCCTCGGCACCATGGCGGAGGGGCTGAACCACCACCTGCGCAATGCGCTCACCGTGGTGCGCGCGTTCATCGACCTAGCACCGATGAAGCTCATGGAGGAGATCGGCGGAGCGCATCCGCGTGATCCTTCCTTCTGGCTCGACGTGCAGCATCAGGCGCAGTCGCAGCTTGAGCGCATCCAGACCCTGCTCTCCAGCCTCGCCGACGCCTCCCATGCCAAGCGGCTGGAGCGCAATGACGAGGTGAACCTCAACAACGTGCTGGAGGAGATGATCAATGTGTTCTCCGATCAACTGCATGCAAAAAACCTGCATCTCGACATTGAGATCGACCCCCGACTACCGCCGGTGCTGGTGCATGGTGGCAAGTTCCGCCACATGTGGCGGCTGCTCTTCATGGAAGAGATCACGCACCTGAGTCCCGGTGACAGCCTGCAGATCAGCGCCAAAATCAAACGCGACGGTGCCGGCAAGCCGCAACTGGTGATGTACCTCCGCGACACTGGTGCCTGGGAAGGCAAGGACAACCCCGCGAATTTGTTTGATCCCTTCTTCACCCGCAGTTGCAAGCCGAACGACTTTGGCGTGAACATGACCGCCTGCTATGTGACGATGCATCTGCATGGCGGCACCTCCGAGGCTAGGCTCCTGGAACCCCGCGGGCTGGAGATCAAGCTGAGCATGCCGCTGGACCCCAGCATCGAGCCGCTGACAGAGACCGATTTCTTCCGCCAGCTCCGCAGTCACGAGCAACGCTGGAAGCAGCGCGAGGAAATGGCGGCGTAACCCGCCAGTGCCTGCCGCATTCTTTAGGAATGGCCGGGTTGCTTGTCGGCCTGCTTGCGTGCAAAGGTGTGGCCCTTATGAAGTGTGTGCTCCCCTATGCGGTCCTGCTGATGTTTTGCGCGATTGGGCGTGGGGCGGATAAAGCGGCTGACCGTTTCCAACCGGGTGTGAGCACGCGCAAGGATTTGAAGCCGTATTATTTCTCCATCCCCGCGCCGAGGGGGCAGATTTTGGATCGGCGGGGACAGTCGCTGGCGCAGAATAGCACGGTGGCCTACCTGCAACTGACGGTGCCGGTGGCGCAGCAGGAAAGCCTGGAGGCGTATGCGGCCTGGATTCACGCGGAGCTGGGGCGGGTGGAGGCGGCCAGCGCCCTGCGGTTCACGCTGACGGACGATGACATCAGCCGTCACTACAAGGACCGGCACATGTTGCCCATCGAGGTCGGCAAGGCGGGCGAGGAGACTGCCGCGCTGCCTTCCGCCCATCTGAGCCGCCGCGTGGTGTATGTGCGGCTCTATCCGCATGACACCCTGGCGGCGCATACGCTGGGCTATGTGGCGGCGGACGGTCCGGCGCTGAGCGGGCCGGTGGTGCCGAATGAGCCGCTGTGGCAGCGCACACGCGGAGCGACGGGATTGGAGGACGCATTCAACCAACAACTGACAGGCAGCGATGGTCGGCTGTGCCTGATGATCTCCGATGGCGGTGTCATCGAGCACAAGCAGGTCTTTATTTCACCCGTGGCGGGCAGTGATGTGGTGACGACGCTGAATCTGGAGACGCAGCAGGCGGCGGAGCAGGCGCTGGATGCCTCGAAGCGCCGTGGCGCGGTGGTGATCGTGGACGCCAGCACCGGAGACATCCGCGCCCTGGCGAGCAATCCACGTTTTGCGCCGGGTGCCTTCGCCCAAGGCATTTCCAGCGCGGACTTCGAGGCGCTGAGCAAAGATGTGGACGGCCCGCTGTTTGATCGCGCCAATCAAGGTAGCTACCCACCAGGTTCGGTGTTCAAACCTTTTGTGCTGCTGGCCGGGCTGCGGGTGCGGGCCTACGATGAGCTAAGCGAGTTCGAGTGCGGCCCGACGCTGATGATTGACGGGCGTGAGTTCGACAACTGGTCGAAGGATGACTACGGCTGGTTCAACGCACGAGCCGCGCTGGTGCGCTCCTGCAATACCTACTTTTATCAGGCGGCGATGCTCACGCGCGATGCGCCGATTCTCGCGATGGCCCGGGCCTTTGGCTTCGGGGAAGCGCCGGTGCTGCCGCTCCGCGCCACGGCGGGCATACTCCCACAGTACGCGCCCTCGAATCATGATCTGGCCAATCTGTCCATCGGCCAGGGCGTGACAGAGGCATCGCCGATGCAGGTGGCGCTGGCGATGACCACCCTGGCCAATGGGGCCTGCCGTCCACGACCACGGCTGGTGATGCAGGTGCAGCGTCCGGACCGCAGCACCAGCGATGTGATGGTGCCTGCGCGGCTGTCGCTCCTGCCGGTGGCAGAAGCTGAGCTGGAGGCGGTGAAAAACGGCATGTTTGGCGTGGTCAATCATGCGCGTGGCACGGGGAAGGCCGCACGGCTCGACAAGGTAGCGGTGTATGGCAAAACGGGCACGGCTCAATGGGTGCTGCGTGGTGAGAAAGCCAATGTGGTCTGGTTCGCCGGATTCGTGGACACGACTCCGCCGCTCGCGTTCGTGGTGACGCTGGAAGGCAATCAAGGAGAGGGCGGCCTGTCCGGTAGTGGCACGGCTGCGCCGGTCATTGCCAAGGTACTGCGTGACATCGAATCACACCCGGAGAAACACGGCGTGACCTTCAAGCCGCGTGACGTGGTGCGGGAGAGTGATCCGCTCTTGATGGAGCGATCACCCGCTCCGTTCGCCACCATGGGCCGTTCCCCTGGACGACGTCCCGACCCGCCGGCCTCCGTCGGCGATTTTTTCTCCCGCATCTTCCGCTGACCGCCTTTTTCGCTCAAGTTCATGAAAGCCCTTCTCCACGCCCTTGCCTCGCGCTGGTCCCGACTGCCGACCTGGCTGCGCCGAGTTCTGCTGGTCATGGCAGTGCTGGCGTTCGCCATGTCGATCGTTGCCGCTGGTGTATTCCAGCATTACGCGAGCCACGCCCTGACCTATGACATGTCTTTGATCGATCGTGATCAGAACGAGACGCTGGTCCAAGATGCGCGGGGCGAATTGATCGGCAGCGTGGGTGAGATCGACCGCGAATTGCTCTC
>JBDNIB010000065.1:0-2787 GCA_041688535.1 Prosthecobacter sp. | reverse complement strand
CCCGGCTCAGGCGGAGAAAAAGCGGTTGGGCGCAGGACGGAGCTGTGGCACTTTGGGCCATGCCTACCACACTCACCCTGGACGATGATCTCGCCGGACTGCTGCGTGCCGAAGCGCAGAAGAAAGGCCAACCCCTGCCTGAAACCGCCTTCACCTTGCTACGCATGGCTTTGGTAAAAACCACGGTGGCAGCGCCCGTGCCTACCCAGCCCTTTCGCATCCATCCCCATCGCGGCGTCTTTGCCCCAGGTGTGCCGATCAAGAAACTGAACCGGCTGGCTGACGAATTGAACACCGAGGCCTTCCTCGCCCGGCAAGCATCATGATTCTGCCAGATCTCAATCTCCTCATTTACGCCTACAATCTCACCGCCCCAGATCACACAGCGGCGCGTGCATGGTGGGAGGATCTCATGAATCGTCAGGAACCCGTCGGGCTTCCTCTCGCGGTGGCACTGGGTTTCGTGCGCCTCATGACCAATGCTCGTGTCATCCAGCCGCCCATGCCGCTGACCGAAGCCCTCGCCGAGGTTCAACGCTGGCTCGCCGCACCGCACGTGTCGTTGTTGCAGATCACTCATCGTCATTGGGAAGAGTTGGAAAAAATCGGCTGGATCGGAGCCGCTGTCTCGGACGCTCATCTCGCCGTACTCGCCATTGAGCATGGCTGCGAGCTACACACCAATGACACCGACTTTGCCCGCTGCCCCGGTCTTCACTGGCGCAATCCACTGGTTTCTTGATCAGGCAGCCTGCCTCCGTTCATAGTTTCACGGATGACGTGTTTTCAAGCACCTCACACGCTTCTACTGCGCCCGCCAATCCGCGATATTCTGGAGCCACGTCTTCACTCATGGAGAATGCGCGCTGGAACCGGCTTACGCATCGGGATCAGGATACTGCACCGGTGGCGTGCCGCTGGTGGCGAGCACCTTCTTGAAGCGGCGCTTCTTGTCGGACTCCTTTACCGCCGTGCAGGTGATCAGGAAAAACCAATCGTCGCCGAAGTCGAAGTGGAAGATCATCTTCCGCTTCGACCGAAACACCGCCGAGGCCAGCGTCTGCTCCACGCCGGGCCCCTCCTCGCCTTCAAGAGTGTCCGCAAAGAGCGTGTAGCGCTCCTTGCTGCGGTAGGGATTCTTGAGGTTGTCGCAAAACTCAAAGGCATGATCCAAGTCAAAACCCACCGTCTTGATGATGAACTCCGCGAAATCATAGAGCGAGTGCTCACCACCGAGCACGAGCTCAGCGGAGAAGTCAGCGTGCTGGAGGGTGCAGTGGTGTTCGGTCATGGGGCGCGAATCGGAGCAAAAGAGAGAGCATGGCAAGCTGTCAGTCAGCAGGGACGAAGAGGCCGAGGCCGAAGTGGGAGCTGTGGCCGATCATCAGTGGCCCGGCGAAGGCGGACTCGAAGACAAGCTTAACTGCATAACCAAGCTTGTTGGTATTGGTTCGGCCATCGCGTGCTTTGGAGGGTTGATGGGATTTCGCCCAGCCTGACTTGTTGATGGTGAATGATTGGATGACCGGAGCATTTGCCAAGGTTAGCTCTTCACGAAGCTGTTCTTCGAGGCTATGACCAAGTTTTACACGGCCTTTGCGGTCGAGAGCGTGGCGCGGTGGAATCCACGGGGTGAGGGACTTCCAAGACTGCGAGGGCTGAGCTAGAAAACCAGGGGGTGGTGGCACCATCTTATCGAGAGGGATGAGAGTGATTGTCCAGGGATCGTTGTCGTAGCTGAGAGGCAGCGGTGCGCTGGCGGCACTGAGGATGGCTTGCTGCTCGTCGTCGGTGAACGGCTCGCTTCGCCAGAGGCAAAGGCGGGTAGGCTTGTTCGTCTCCCCATGAAGGAAGAAATAAGGATGGCGGTGACCTTCCAATGCTTTGCCTTGCTCGTCTTTGCCGGAAAGTAGGATAGCATTGCGTTTCACGTCTTCGGAAGCATTGGCTAAGCCGCGCTTCAATCGAGCGCCGGTCAAGTGCTCGGCAAAACGGCCTAGCACTCGCGCTCGGAAGCGCTCGGTCAGACGAACGGTTTCGCTGTAGCGCGGTTCAACGCGGCTGCCGATGGCGAACTGAATCAATTGAACGGGCGGGAGCATGGTGCGGCGAGGTGTTGGCTTCGGTTTAGCAGCAGGGCGTCCAGGTCGCTCGACGAAGCGCCAGACAGCTCCTGGCGGTGTCGTAGATTTGGAAACCTGTTCTTCATCTGTGGTGAGCAATGCCTGATCTAGTTGAACATCGGGCTTCCAGCAAAGGACTGGCACGGAGGTGCCCGAACGGCGCTCAGAAAGTGTGCAGTTGGGTTCAATAGGGGGCGCACTTGCAGGCAACAGTCGGGTTTGGTTGATGGACTCTGCACGGCCAAAGTAAGTCAACCTGTCGAGACAGGCAGCGAGGAGCGCGGCCAAGTCAGGAGTCCATGCTTCGCCGTTGATGATCCAGACCAACGGGTTTGAGTCGGGCGGAGTGAGCCAGAAGTTGTCTTGAACCTTGGTGGTGTTGTAGGTCACCATGCCTGGCTCTTTAGCTGCCGCTGGCACTTTTTTGAACTCCGCAGGGTGATACTGACGCAAGCCGGGGCCGCGCCAAGTGAAGTCAGGCAGATGCCACGCGATGAAACTGCTGGCGAATGCCTGCACCAATTGGGCACGGACTTCCTGGCTGGGAGCTCCCGTTTCACGTTCGAGCTGGAAGCTGCGAGCGAGCACGGCACGCAGCAGCCGCCAAGGGCTGGGGGGCCACTCGCCATGCGGGTCGTCGTAAGGGAAGACTTTCCATGGAGTG
>JBDNIB010000587.1:0-6531 GCA_041688535.1 Prosthecobacter sp. | reverse complement strand
GCCGCCTTTGATGCCGCCACCGGCCATCCAGACGGTGAAGCCGTAGTGATTGTGATCACGGCCAAGCTTGGACTTGCCGCCCGCGAGTTCCACCGTCGGCGTGCGGCCAAATTCACCGCCCCAGATGACGAGCGTGTCTTCCAGCATGCCACGCTGCTTCAGGTCGGCCAGCAGTGCGGCGATGGGCTGATCAATTTGTGCGGCGAGCTTGCGGTGATTTGTCTCGATGTTGTCGTGATTGTCCCAGGGCTGCCCCGCGCCGTGCCAGAGCTGCACCATGCGCACTCCGCGCTCCAGCAAACGACGCGCGATGAGCGTCTGTCTGCCATGCACGCCGTCGCCATACAGCTCGCGCATGTGCTGCGGCTCCTGGGTCACATCAAACGCATCCGCCGCCTCGATCTGCATGCGAAAGGCCAGTTCGAAGCTCTGAATGCGCGCCTCCAGCCGTGGATCGCTGCGCTCGGCACGATGCGCGGCATTGATGTGGCGCAGAAGCTCAAGCTGGCGAAGCTGCACGTGCGTGTCGGCATGCGGACTGCGGATGTTTTCGATCAAACGATCCACCACCTCATGTTTGGAATCGACATACGTCCCCTGAAACGCGCCGGGCAAAAACGCCGACTGCCAGTTCTCCGCGCTCTTGATCGGCATGCCGCCGGGACACATGGCGATGAAGCCCGGCAGGTTCTCATTCGCGCTGCCGAGGCCGTAGGTCAGCCACGCGCCCATGCTGGGACGAGCCTGGATGGAATCACCACAGTTCATGAGCATGAGAGACGGCTCATGATTCGGCACTTGCGCCTGCATGGAGCGAATCACCGCGATGTCGTCGATGTGCGCCGCCGTTTTGGCAAACAACTCGCTCACCTCGATTCCGCTCTGGCCGTAACGCTGAAACTTGAACGGCGAGGCAAATGCAGCGCCTGTCTTCCGCTCCGTGATGCGATGACTTGGTACCGGTTTGCCATCGTAACGCGCCAATGCCGGCTTCGGATCAAACGTATCGATATGCGACGGCCCGCCATTGAGGAAAAAGTGAATCACCCGTTTCGCCTTCGGTGCGAAGTGCGGCTTCGCCGCCTGCAAATCCGCGAGTCCAAGCGCGGCCATTCCCATACCGGAGCGGCGCAGAAAATCACGGCGTGTGAGAGGCATCGTCATATCAATCGACGAACATGAACTCGTTCGAGAGCATCAAGACCTGGACGAGCTGCTCCCAGGCAGTCAGCGGAGTCTTGGGTTGTGCGGAGAAGTCTTTTTCGGCGTTCCAAATGATGCTGGCGGTGTCACCGCCGGAGCCGGTGGCGTTGGTGGATGGCATGATCTGGTGCGACCAGAGAAACTGATCGCTGTTCAGGCCGTCGGCGATATCCACGATGAAATCGAGCGTGTCGCCGGATTGGAAGACGATGGCGGCAAGACTGAGGTCGGTTTTGGTGCCGAGGAGCTTGGTGTCGCGCAGTTTGCCGAGCTTGGAATGACTCATGAAGCCACGGATACCGTCACCGACTGCGGGTTCATGGTTGAGGACGGATTGAATGTCGTAGGTGCCTGCAGCGGGCGCGCTCCAGCGGCGGATGACGGCATGCTGGCGGTCGTTGCCAGGATGACCGCCAGTGGCGGTGAGCTGCGCCCAGCCGAGTGCCTGGTTCGGCCAGTCTTCCGCGCCCTGCCACGCGCTGCCGGTGAAATGGGGCATAGGCGTGAAGGACTTCACCTTGCCCGTGCTTTCATCCCATTCGCCGTAACCATACTGCCAATCTGCGGCGTGATTGGACTCGGTGATGACGGGCGCTTGATCTTCACGGACGAATTGGAGTGCGAATTCGAGTTCCGTTGGTGTGGCACTGCGTTGGAAGAGCTTGGCGTAGATAAAACCCATTTTGTCTTTGACTGTCTTGATTGATGCGGTGTTTTTGACCAGCGCCTTGGCCTGCTGGACGATGAAGGGGTGATTCAGGCCGAATAATGCTTGCTGCGGCACGGTGGTCTCGGTGCGCTGGGGGATGGAGAGGTCGGGATTGGCGAAATCGAAGGTGGTCATGACGGCGGGCAGCTTTTCGCGATCCACGAGCGCGTAAAGAGTGCGGCGAGTGTTACTCGCTGCGAAGAGCGCCTCGGGACGACCGCCGATGCGCAGATTCAAGCGGCCCGCAGCGGCGAGCCAAGCATCACGCGCTTCTTCGAAGCTGAGGCGGTGTGGACTCATGCGGCTGAGCAGGATGTTGTCGGGATCGGTTTGTAGTTCGGGCTTTAGTCCGTCCGGACGGCCTGAAGGCCGAACTACGAGCGAAGAAGCCTGCTGATACGTCTCGGACAGCATGATGCGCCGGTGCATGGCTTTGATGCTCCAGCCGGAGGCGATGAAGCGCTGGGCGAGCCAGTCGAGCAGTTCCGGATGGCTGGGCGGGCTGCCCTGCTTGCCGAAATCGCTCGGCGTGCTGACGAGGCCGCGGCCAAAGTGATGCTGCCAGATGCGGTTCACCATGACGCGGGCAGTGAGAGAATTGCGCGGGTCGCTGATGGCCTGCGCGAGTTCGAGACGGCCGCTGCCTTTCACGAACGGCTGCTGCGGACCAAAGGCGCTCAGAAACTGGCGCGGGACGGAGTCACCCTTTGTGAGCGGATTGCCGCGCAGGAAGACACTCGGCGTACTGGAGAGAGCCCGATCGGTCAAAATGGTCGCGTGGGCAGGTGCGGCGGTGTTTTGGATGATGAAGCGGTCCACCTCAGCCTGCGACTTCCACAGCTCGGTGGTAACTCCATTGGGAAAGTACATCTCGTTGTTCGCGATGTGCTCGTCGGGCACAAAGGCGGGCGAATCGGGCTTGCGCAGCACTTCCTCGGTGATTTCGACACCAGGATTTTTTTCCAACCATGCCTTCCAGCGATGCACGATGAAGGGATTGATATCTTTGTCGTCGAGAAGCTGGCCGAAGACCTCTTCGGGATACTTTTCGAGTTCCTGCTGCGCGGCGATATAGTCAGCAGCTCGCTCCCGAGTGCGGGCCATCTGCTCCTCACGACGTTTGGTCATCAGATCACGATTCTTTTTTACCAACTCGGTCAGTTTGGTGTCCTCGCCGACTGCGCACGGCACCAGAGCCTCTGCGCTGCTCTGGAAGACGCCGTAGAGTGCGTAGTAGTCGCGCGTGGGGATGGGATCGAACTTGTGATCGTGGCAACGGGCGCAGGCGACGGTGAGGCCCAGTGTACCACGCGTAACCACATCAATGCGGTCGTCAATGATGTCGTGGGTGACGCCGAGAAAGCGCCGCCCGAGCGTGAGAAAACCCATCGCGGCCAGATCGGGCGAGTTTGGCGGCACCACCTGTCCGGCGGCGATTTGCAGGAGTAGAAAGCGGTCGTAGGGCATGTCGTCGTTCAAGGCGTGGACGACCCAATCGCGATACGGCGTGGCGTGAACCCAGTTTTTCTCCTCGCGGGCATAGACATAGCCTTTGGTGTCCGAATAACGCGCTACGTCGAGCCAGTGGCGTGCCCAGTGCTCGCCGTAGTGGGGTGAGGCGATGAGTGTGTCCACGAGCCGGGCGTAGGCGGTGTCAGACAAGTCTGGCGTGTCTGACAGGTCTGACGGCGGCAGGCCGGTGAGATCAAAACTGGCGCGGCGGGCCAACGTGCGTGCGTCAGCGCGCGGTGCTGGCGGCAAACCCTGTTCAGCGAGCTTTTGGCGGATGTATTCGTCGATGCTGCCACCCTTGCCGGGTTTGAGCGGCTGAAAGGCCCAGTGCTCCGCCGAGACGACGCTCGAGGAGAGGACTAAGACACCAAACTGGAGAAATCGGCAAAGCACGACGGTGAGCAGTACGCCCCATGCCCGCCTGATCCTTCCCTTGCGTGGATTTGGGCGAACAGCGCATCGACAGCGGCGGTTTGCCCGTTTATCTCGGAACATGTTCACAGGTCTTGTTGAATCCACCGGGAAAGTTCTGGCGCTGGAGCCGCGCGGCGAGAGCGCACGACTGACGTTGGATGTCGGTGCGATGGCGGCGGAACTGGCAGATGGTGAGAGCGTGGCGGTGAACGGCTGCTGCCTGACGGTGACGGAGAAAAACGCGGCGGCGCAAACAGCGTGCTTTGATCTGCTGATGCAAACCTTGCAGGTCACGAGCCTGGGCGAGCTGCAAACCGGGTCACTGGTCAATTTGGAGCGGGCGATGGCGATAGGAGCACGGTTTGGTGGGCATTTTGTCCAAGGGCATGTGGATACGACGGTGAAGGTGCTGGACTGGAGCGAGCACGGACAGGATCACCGGCTGGAGGTGGAGATTCCGGCCGAGCAGCGCGGGTTGATCATTCCGAAAGGCTCGATCTGTCTCGATGGCATCTCATTGACCGCAGCGGAGGTGACGGAAAGCACGGTGGTGTGCTGGATCATCCCGCACACGTTTCAACTGACGAATCTGCACACCAAGAAGCCCGGCGATCGGCTGAACGTGGAGTTCGACATGCTGGGCAAATACGTGCGCGAACTGATGCGGGCGATGAAGTGAGCGTCCACGAGTTCGGACAGACCGTTACCACTCCGATGCCTGTTCTCGAAGTCCAGTCTCTAACCAAAAGCTACGCTGCGCGCCCGATCCTGCGTGGCGTGTCGTTTAATCTGAATCAAGGCGAGCGTGTGGCGCTGCTGGGACCTTCGGGTAGCGGCAAGACGACGGTGTTGAACTGTGTGGGTGGTGTGGATCGTGCGGACAGCGGCAACGTGACGATCGCGGGCAGTGTGCTCGGTTATTTGAGCGCGGACGGACTCGCGCAACTGCGGCGCAGGCACATCGGCACGGTGTTTCAGTTTTATCATCTGCTGCCGACACTGAGTGCGGCGGAGAATATCGAACTGCCGCTGCAACTGCTCGGTGTGGCGACGAGCGAGCGTGAAACGCGGGTGCGGGAACTGCTGGAGCGCGTGGGCATCGCGCATCGGGCGGCGGCGCTGCCGGGGCAACTTTCGGGCGGGGAGATGCAGCGGGTGGCGATCGCGCGTGCGGTGGTGCATCGGCCCACCTTGATTTTGGCGGATGAGCCGACGGGCAGTCTCGATACGACCACCGGAGCGCAGGTGCTCGATCTGCTGGCGGAGATCGTGCAGGAAACGCAGGCGGCGCTGCTGCTGGTGACGCACAGCCCGGAAGCGGTAAAGCACTGCGAACGTGTGTTGCGCATGCAGGACGGCGAGATCGTCGAAGGCGCATGAGCACGGTGCTGCTCATCCTGCGGCGCTGTGCTTTGCGGCACTGGCGGCTCGCTTTGATGCAGCAACTGGCACTAATGATGATCCTGGCGCTGGGATCGAGCGTGTATCTCGCCGTGCGACTGGCGAGCAATGCGGCGCTGTCGGGCTTCGAGACCTTCACGGATGGCATCACGCGGCAACCGGACTGGACGGTGCAGGCGGTGGCGGGATCGCTAAAGGAAGCCGATCTGCGCGAGATGCGATCGTTGCTGGGACCGCGACCAGTGAGTTTGCTGCCGGTGGTGGAGGAAACGGTGACGCCTGCGCTTGATACGGGGAATGGCGAGATCGGATCACGTGCAACGTGGCGGCTGCTGGGCGTGGATTTTGTGGCGCTGCTGAATCTGCGCGGTGAAGCGCCGGCGGGATTGGGTGCGAACATGCAGGCGGTGCGGGCGGGCGTTTATGTGAGTCCGAAGCTTGGCGTGAAGGAGGGCGAGGAACTGCGCTTGATCGTGGATGATCGGGTGATCACGCTGAAGGTGGCGGGTGTGGTGCCGGAGACGCCGGGCGTGCCGAGTTTGCCTGCGCACCTGCTGCTGATGGATTTGCCGGAGGCGCAGGTGGTTTTGCAGCGCGGTGATCGCGTGGATCGAGTCGAGGTGCTGGCGCAGGACAGCGCGGTGTTTCCGCATCTGCGTGTAGAGACGGGCGAGCTGCTCAAATCGCGATGGCAGGTGATGGGCGGCACAGATCGGCGACAACTGGCAGGCACGATGACGCAGGCGTTTCGGCTCAATCTGACGATTCTCTCGCTGCTGGCGTTGCTAGTGGGTGGCTATCTCATTTTTCAGGCGCTGGACGGCGTGGTGCTGCGGCGGCGGGATGAGATCGGTATTTTGAAATCGCTCGGCGTGACGGATCGAGCGATTCAAATCGCGTTTCTGATCGAAGCGGGACTGCGCGGGCTTTGCGGTGGTGTTTTGGGCGTGCTGCTCGGCTGGATCGGTGCGCAAGCTGCGGTGGGCGGTGTGACAAAGACGATGAACGCGCTGTATGGCGCGACGAGCGCGCAACAAGCGGCGCTGAGTGCGCGCGAAGCGCTGCTGGCGCTGTCGATTTCAATTCTGGCGAGTTTGATCGCCGCATGGTGGCCGGCACGCATGGCGGCGCGGACTCCACCTGCGCACATGCTGGGGCGGCATGCGACGCCGTTTGAAGGCGGAACCGTTTGGCGCGTGGAGTGGATCGGCTGGGTGATGATGCTGGCGGCGCTTTTGCTCGCGCAACTGCCGGTGCTGCGATTCACGAGCGGCACACGATTGCCGCTGGCG
>JBDNIB010000586.1:0-2872 GCA_041688535.1 Prosthecobacter sp. | reverse complement strand
CCTCGATATAAATTGGCTTGCAGCCGGTCAAATATTCCAGGCCAGCAGCAAAAAACGGTATGTTGTCTGAGTAGCTGGCATCACATCCTGCGTCCCACAACGGGCCATGCAAAAACATGGCGTTGTTGAATAAATCGATTTGGCAGCCTCCGTCTGAAATCCTGGCATGATTCTGGCCAGACCGCCCGACCAAGAAGCTCATGCCCTACAAATTCAACGAAAGCCGCCGACACAAGATCAAAAAGGCGCGTTACAAAGTCACAAATTGGGCGGACTACAACAACGCACTACGCAAGCGTGGCGACATCACGATCTGGTTTAGCGAGGAGTCGATTACCAATTGGCGCCCAGCCAAGACCGGCGGACGGGGACGACCGCAGGAGTATTCCGACCATGCGATCGAGACCGCCATGCTGATCCGCCAGGTGTTCAAGCTGGCGTTGCGCCAGACTGAGGGCTTCATGACTTCCATCGCACGGGTGATGGGCGCGGCCATTGCGATCCCGGACTTCAGCTGCATCTCCAAACGCACGGTAGAGTTACCCGTCATTTTGTTGACCAAAGCGATGGAGCCAGGCAGCGTAGTCATCGTCGACAGCACGGGCCTGAAGGTCTATGGTAAAGACGAATGGCACCAGGAAAAGCACGCTGCTCCAGCGAGGCGCACCTGGCGCAAGTTGCATTTGGCAATTGACGAACGACACCAAGTGCTGGCGTGCGAGCTGACCACCCCCGACGTAGGAGATCCCACAGCAGTGCCGGACTTGCTTGCGCAAATCACCACACCGTTTAAGGCCTTCCTTGGCGACGGCGCCTACGATGGTGAACCTGTTTCGCAGGCGGTGCTAGCGCATCAACCCGATGCAAAGGTAATCATTCCACCCCACAAGTCAGCGGTACGTTCGGTGGCGGGCGACACGCAGCGTGATCAACATATAGAAGACATCGCAGAAAAGGGGCGCATCACTTGGCAACGCGAGACGGGCTACAACCTGCGCAGCTACGTGGAACTTGCGATGCAAAGATTCAAGCGAATTTTCGGCAACACGATGAAGGCGCGCGCCTTGCCTCAGCAAAAGACTGAGGCGAGGATCAGTGCGTCTGCACTCAATCGGATGACAAATCTGGGCATGGCGATCTCGGTAAAGATCTAAAAATCGAGCCAAATAGGGTTTCTTGGCCCAAAATTCGATTTATTCAACAACGCCATCCAGCAGGACAAGCAGGCGCGTGCCGCTCAAATTGACGAAGCCGCCGCCGTGATGGCGATGGGGAGGCTGAGCAACGTATGGGATCAACTCTTTCCCCTTGAGCGCCACCGCATTGCCAACCTCATGATTGAGCGCGTCGATCTCGTCAGCGCGGATGAGGTGCAAGGCATCAAGGTGAGATGGCACCAGCTGGGCTGGAATGAACTCATCAAAGAGTTCACCCTGCGCAGCATCGGCACGGAATTGCTGGAGGTCGAATCCCTATGAATGCCACCTCGGATGGTCTGATGGAAACCTTCGTGCCCCTGGCATTTAGGCGTCGGGGCTCCCAACGATTAGCCGAAGACGATCGCAGCGCCCATGATGCGACATTGCTTGACGGAGTGGCCCGCGCCTTCTATTGGCAACACCTGCTTGACAGCGGCGCGATGCAAAGTGGCTCAGCCATTGCCCGAGCCGAGGAACTGCACCCGTCGGTAGTGAACGAGTTGCTGCGCCTGACCCTGCTGGCCCCCGACATCATCGAACAGTTTATGGCGGGCCGACAGCCCAGGCGCTTGACCCTGATGTGGTTTCAGCGCAACCCTCTGATGGTCGACTGGCACGCCCAGCGCCAGCTCATGTCCAGCTTCGAGGGGGACGCATGAGTCGCAAGCACCGTGGGCGAGCACAGGGCGACCCGGTCAGCTACCAAATACCGCTACCTGCAGGCGGCGTTCAGATGGAGACTTTCTTGCCCTGGACGCTGGTGCGCCGAGGCTTTAAAAAGCAGGTCATCACGCCAATTGACACGCCGCAGGAGTTTTTCGATGAGGCTCGCCGCGAGCGGCAGTTGAAGGAAGTTTCGCAGGATACGCCCCTGATGCGAGCACTCGGCCTCGCGCACCACTGGCAGCGCCTGCTAGGCGAAGGACTGTTCCGTTCACTGACCGAGATCGCGGCAGCCGAGGGAATCGATCTCGGCCAAGCCAGCAAAATAAGCCGACTGGCGCAACTGGCCCCCGACCTCATTGAGGAGATGGCCCTGGGCCGCCTCGATGTGGGGGTTAGCAAATTGCTGGGCGGCAAGATGTCGGCGACCTGGTCGGCGCAGCGTGAGGCGCTGGTGGCAGGCTCAAGCTGACATCTGATTGGCAGCACCACACCGCCGTATGGCGGTTTTTTTACGTCTTTCGCTATCTCGGTCGCTCGCTCCCGAGCAGGAATCGATGCAAACCGATGGCCCGCAAACCCGCATAAACACACGATCTATGGTCTTGAATGTTCAAGAGGCCAACAGAGAACGGAGAGAGAAAATCGGCAAAAGACGCGCTCGGAACGGCAACTTTGGCAGGGGTGTGCTCAGGAGGCCGAGTCCAAAAACCGGACCCACACAGGGGGAGCGGGCAAAAAAAATCCCAGCCGGATAAGAGTTGGGATTTAGGGTAATGGTGGAGCTGGCGGGACAACAAGTGTCGGAGCCGTAGTGTCGGCAACGGGAGGTTCTGGAGGTTCTGGAAACGTAGCAAGTGTAGCTGGCAGTCCGCAGGGCACAAATGGAGGAGCTGGCGGTGCAGGATCTTCTGGAGATTTTAACTCAAAAGGATCCCCAGGAACCGTTGGAGTTGGAGTAGGTGGATCGGGAGCGGCAGCGTGGGCTTATAATGGTAATGGCGGGTCTT
>JBDNIB010000064.1:0-2248 GCA_041688535.1 Prosthecobacter sp. | reverse complement strand
GCAGGCATCATCGGCGCAGCTCCTGAGGGAGCGGGCATGGCGGGTGCAGGCATCGCCGCAGCCACGGGGATCGCGCTGCTAGCCGGTTTAGGTGCGGCAGGCACCGCACCTGTGGAAGGCACCGGGGGCGGCGGCATGGTCGGCATGGGATAGCCTTGAGGATAACCGCCAGGCATCTGTGGCGGATAGCCTTGCGGCATGGGATACCCCTGCGGCATCGGATAACCTTGGGGATAGCCCGGCATCTGTGGCGGGTAGCCTTGCGGCATCGGATAGCCCTGGGGCATGGGATAGCCTTGTGGATAGCCGCCCGACATCTGCGGCGGGTAGCCGTGCGGCATCGGATAGCCCTGCGGATAGCCCGGCATCTGCGGCGGATAACCTGGGGGTGGCGCGTACCCGGGTGGCAGCGGCTGCGTGGCATCAGGATGCGAAGGTTGCGACGGATTTCCAGGCTGCGAGGGGTTCATACGGATGAAGAATGGATTGTCGCGAGACTACACGTTGGGCCACGTCTGCGACAAGAGTTTTTTCGGGACGCGCAGGATGTGCCGCCGAGGCTCACTGAGACGAACACTCCTCACTCATGCCGCAGCGCCTCCACCGGATTCATCATCGCCGCACGACGGGCGGGATAGATGCCGAAGGCGATGCCGGTGAGCACCGAGATGGAAAAGGCCACGATGGGCGACCACATCTTGATGACGGTGGTGACGCCGGCAAACTCCTGCACCGCGATGGGAATGGCAATGCCGAGCACGACGCCCAAAATGCCACCGACACCGGCCAGCAGCACCGTCTCGATGAGGAACTGCACGACGATGTCGGCCTGCCGGGCGCCGAGGGCGCGGCGGATGCCGATCTCGCGCGTGCGCTCGGTGACGCTGGCGAGCATGATGTTCATGATGCCAATACCACCGACGAGCAGCGAAATGGCGGCGATGCTGCCCAGCACGATGCTGAAAATCTGCTTGGTGCGCTCCGCCTGCTTCAACAATTCAACCGGCACAATGATGCGCCAGTCCTCCTTCTTGTGATTCGTGTTCATCAGATGGCGGATCGCCGCGGCACGGGTTTCGACCATGTTCACGTCCTCCACGCGGATGACCGCCTCATGGAACTCGACCTTCTCAGCCTCGAAGCTGCCAGTGCGGTAGCGGAAGAAGGTATCGCCGTATTGATCCATCAAGGTGGAGAACGGGATCATGATCTGCGCCTGGGCGTAGGCGGAGGCGCTGCCGGCATCCGTGCCGACCATCTGGCCCTCGTCCTGAATAATGCCGATGATCTTGTAGTAATAGCCTTTCACCCGCACTGATTTGCCGGTGGGCGTGGAGAGCGGGAACAGCTTGGACGCGACCGTTTGATTGATGACACAGACCGGCACGCGGGCGTCCATTTCCAAGTCATTGAAAAAGCGGCCCTGGCTGATGCCGCGGTTGCGCATCTCCGGGTAGATGGGCAGCACGCCCATGACCTGGCCGTCGATGCTGCGGTCGAAATTCCAGATGTTCTCCGTGATGTAACGGCTGGGGACGACCACCGCGATGCCCGGCACGGTCTGGCGGATCTGCTGGATGTCGCGGGTGGTGAGACCGTATTCGCTGATCATACTGCGGGTCTCACTGCCGGAACCCTGCCCGTCCGGGGGCTTCACACTGCTCAGGATGATGTTCTGGCTGCCCAGCTTGCGGATCTGCTCCTGCGCCTCATGACTGGCGCCTTCCCCAATCGCCAGCATCGCCACCACCGAAGCCACGCCAAACACCACGCCCAACGCAGTCAAAAACGAGCGCAGCTTGTGCAGCCAGATGGTCTTGATTCCCAGTGAAAGGGTGCGCCACAGATGCTGTGGCGAGGCGACGAGGCGGAGAACTGGATGCTGGGCAAGGAAAGGCATTCGGGGGGGCAGAGACAAACGGCCAAAACCGCCTGAAATTGCCACGATCTCATGTCACGGCACTCCTTCGCGTCCTGCTCTGCGCCGCGCCCACCGCCGCCGCACGAGCTGGCACGTTTTACCCGATGCGACGTAGGCGGAGACGGTTCACGCGCCCTTTTATGGCGGCATAATGCCTGGCATCTTTTTTCAGAGATTATTACAACATTTGTCAAGGAATTGCACACTTCTCTGAAAAATTGCGTCAAGCTGAAATATTGATTTTCACTGGGTGAATGGGGTCTGTGTTGTGAGCTTCGCCCCGCGCGTAGCGCCGTCACCAAGCAAGTTGCTTCCAACACCGTCCAT
>JBDNIB010000585.1:0-3079 GCA_041688535.1 Prosthecobacter sp. | reverse complement strand
GCGCTCAGCGTCTGGCGACATGGCGATACATTGATTATAGCCCCATGCTTTGCTGGCAGGAGCGCTGTCAAACTTCCGCAGCGTTTTCTGCGTGCGCACATCCAGCAGACGGAAGCCCTCAACCCAGTGCACCACAGCAAAAACACCGGGCTGCTGCGGATGCGGGAACGCTCCGTAGATCATGCCCAGCTGGGCGATGGAGCTGTCCGACTGCTGCACCAAATACCGCCACGTCGGGTCACGCAGATCTTCAGGCACTTCATCCAGCGCCCGCCGTGTCGCAGGTCCGTCGCCCTCGCGTAATGCCGCCTCCGCAAGGCTGATGGCCGAGCGCGCCAGTGCCCGCCGCGTCTCCGCTTCCCGCTGAATCGCCACCGCCTCGGAGGCACGCGCCGTGCGCTCACTGGCCATGACCTTGATCACAAAGAGCGTGCTGATGACCAGCATCGCCGCCAGCGCGCCCGTGACCATCTTATGCCGCAGCATCAGCAGCTTGAGCTGCTTCAGCGCACCCGCCTGCTCCGCACTGGTGGCAAAGCCGCCCTGATACGACTCAATGTCGGTGCCCAGATCAGCGACGCTTTGGTAGCGCCGCACCTTCTCCAGCCGCAGAGCCTTCATCACGACCGAGGACAGGGCCGCCGGCACGCGACCACTCGGCGTGTGGGGCAGCGTCTTGATGAGCTGCGCATCCAGCACATCGCCTTTTTTAGTGGTCTTAGCTTTGCTCGCCGCGCCTTGTAGGGCTGTGGGTGCGGTGATCTCAGCGGACATCACTTTGCTCAAAACCTCCTCCAGCGTCTTCCCCTCCACCGGCGGCCTCAGCGTAAGGATAGCGTATAGAATACCGCCGAGAGAGAAGATGTCTGAGCGCTCATCCAGCTCATCAATCTGCCCCATCGCCTGTTCTGGCGACATGTATTGCGGCGTGCCCATCACGGAACCTTGCAGGGTTTGAAGAGACAATGTGTCAGGGAGACTGAGAGGCAATGAGACGTCAGATGCGGAGGTCTCCCCATCTCCTTGTCTCCCAGTCTCCCTCTCCAGTCTTCTTGCCAGCCCCCAGTCCATCACCAGCACCTCACCGAACTCACCGACCATCACATTCTCCGGCTTCAGGTCACGGTGCAGCACACCCTTGCTATGGGCGAAGGCCACCGCATCACACACTTTTTGGAAAATACGCAGTAGCCGATCCAGCGTGTACTCACGCAGCACCTCAGACTCATAGCGAAGCAGGTCATGCAAGATTGCTTGCAGCGTCCGGCCCTTCACCAACTTCATCGTGTAGTACAGATGGCCTTCATCATCCGTGCCGATGTCATAGACCGGCACGATGTTCGGATGTGCGAGCATCCCCAGCACCAGCGCCTCACGCCGGAAGCGCGCCGTCATCTCCGGTGTGTCCACCAGCCGCGTCATCACCTTCACAGCCACCTCCCGCTCCAGCGCCTGCTGCCGCGCCCGATAGACCGCCCCCATGCCACCGCGAGCGATAAAACCCTCCACCGCATGACCCGGCAGCACGCCCATGCCACCCACTGCCAACTGTGGATCAGCGGTGATCACCGTCGGCGGCTCCACGCCATCAAGCTCCTGCAAGGCATCGTGGATGAAGTTGTCGAGTGAATCGCTCATGAATGCTTCGAGAATCGGGATCATGCTGACTCGATCTGCAAAAAGCCAGCCTTTGTTTCAATCCTCACCTTCTACGAATCAGGAATTGCATTCCCTGAGGTAGCTCCTTTGATGGCTAACCTTTATGAAAATCATCATCACCGGCGGCGGCGGCTTCCTCGGTCATCAACTCGCACAAAAGATCCTCCAACGTAGCTCGCTGGATGGCAAACCAGTCTCCGAAGTCATCTTGCTTGATGCAGCCTTTCATAGCCCCATCGACGACCCGCGCGTGAAGCAGGTGCAAGCCGACGTCAGTGATCGCGACACCGTTTTCAGCACCATCGGCAGTCAGGTAGATGCCATCTTTCATCTCGCCTCCATGGTCAGCGGCGAGTGTGAGGAGCGCTTCGATGATGCGATGCGGGTGAATCTGGATGGCGGTCGCAACGTGTTTGAAGCAGCGCGAAAAGCGGAAGGCAGGCCCCGCGTCATCTTCGCCAGCAGCGTCGCCTGCTACGGTGGTATCGATATGTCGCAAATGATGTCCGACACGACCAAACAGCTCCCCCAAACCACCTACGGCATGACGAAAGCGATCTGCGAGATGCTGGTGAATGATCACACACGCAAAGGCCACTTCGACGGACGCTGCGTCCGCCTGCCGACTGTGATCGTGCGACCCGGCAAGCCAAATGCTGCCGCTTCTAGCTGGGCCAGTGGCATGTTCCGCGAGCCACTGAATGGCGAGCCCTGCCTGCTGCCGATCCGCCGTGATCAGCCGCATCCGATGACGGGTTACCGCACCGTGATCGAGTCGCTCATTGCCTTGAGCGAAGTTTCAGAGGAGAAACTCGGCACAGACCGCGCCTATGTGCTGCCCGCCCATCGCGTGAGGCCGCAGATCGCGGAGAAAGTCATCAACGAAGTGGCTGCCGAGCGCGGCATCAAGCTGGGTGCCATTGTGGATGCATTTGATGCACGCATACAAGGCATCGTCAGCAACTGGCCGCAGCAGGTGGATGGCGCGCGAGCTGAAGCGATCGGCCTGCCACCGCCACCGGAGCTGAAGCTGGTCGTGGAGCAGTTTGTGGAGGATTTTCCGGGTCGCTGAGGCGGATCAAGCCCCAGCCACACGCACCGTCGCGTAGCTCTTTTTGCCTTTGCGCAGGATGCAGAGACGGCCGCCGAGGAAGTGATCGGCGGTCAAGGTGGGCACGGAGCTGGCATCCACTTGTTGATTGTTGATGTAGAAGCCGCCGCCTTTCATCAAGCGGCCTGCATCGCCTTTGGAGGTTGCGAGACCGAGGGTGACGAGGAGATCGGCCACGAGGGTGATGTTGGCGAGATCGACTATCATCGTCGGTGCAGATGCGGTGGCTTCGATGAGCGTGCTAACATCGGCGGTAGCGAGATCGGCTCCACCAAAGAGCGCCTGCGAGGCGAGGATGACTTTTTGCAG
>JBDNIB010000584.1:0-1938 GCA_041688535.1 Prosthecobacter sp. | reverse complement strand
TGGAAAAGACCAAACTGACGCTCGGCCAGCATCTACGCGTCGATGGTGACAAGGAAATCTTCCTCGACAACGAAGCTGCGAATGCGCTGCTCACCCGCGAGTATCGCGCGCCGTTTGTGCTGCCGAAGGAGGGCGAGATTTGAAACCGATCAAACACCTCGTCGTTTTACTCTTCGTTTTGTCGGTGTTCGGCATCCACGCGATTGAGCCGCTCGACTTCACCGTGAAGCTGGAAACGGTGATGAAGCATGACGATGGCGACTTCCTGTGGTTCCATCCGCGTGCGGCGGCGATTCCGGGTGGCGTAGTGATGACGATTCAAAAGCACCTGAAAATCTCCGACTACTACTCCGGCCTGCATTTCATGACCCGCAGCGGCGTGGACGGCGCGTGGACCGAGCCGGTGCTCACACCAGAGCTGGATTGGACACAACAACCCGACGGCGTAACGATCAGCGTGGCCGATGTCACGCCGGGTTGGCATGCGCAGACGGGGAAACTCATCGCCATCGGTGCCCGCGTTCGTTACAGCCCGAAAGGCAAACAACTGGAGGACGTGAAGCGCTCGCATCAGACCGTGTATGCCGTCTTTGATCCAAAAACGTCCAAGTGGACGCCGTGGCAGGTGCTGGAGTTGCCAGCAGACGATCAATTCAACTTCGCCCGTAACGCCTGTGCGCAATGGCTCGTCAAACCCGACGGCATGCTGCTGGTGCCGCTCTACATCGGTAAAACTGCGAAGGACCGCTTCAGCACCACCGTCGCCGAATGCAGCTTCGACGGCGAAAAACTGAGCTTCATCAAACACGGCAGCGTCCTGCGCCTGGAGGTCGCTCGCGGCCTCTACGAACCGTCATTGATTGCGTTCGACGATCGCTACTTCCTCACTTTGCGCAATGATGAACGCGGTTACGTCAGTGTCAGCGACGATGGCCAGCAGTTCGCCGAGCCAAAGCCCTGGACCTTCGACGACGGCGGCGAACTCGGCAGCTACAACACCCAGCAGCACTGGCTGGCGCACAGTGACGGCCTGTTTCTCGTTTACACCCGCCGTGGTGCGAACAACGACCACATTGTCCGCCACCGCGCCCCGCTGTTCATGGCGCAGGTGAACCCCGACACGCGGCAAGTCATCCGCGCGACCGAAAAAGTCGTCGTTCCCGAACGCGGGGCCGAGATGGGCAACTTCGGGGCCAGCGCCATCAGCGCGGCGGAATCCTGGGTCACCGTGTCCGAAGGCATGTTCATGAAGGATTCCAAAACACGCGGTGCCGAAGGCGCGACCTTTGTGGCGCGTATTGTGTGGTCAAAGCCGAACACTTTGCTGCCATGACACACGCCTGCTCCCATTGCCTTGACGACAGCCTGCCGTGCACCGCAGGGCTCACTTGCGACACTTGCGACACTGGCGCTGATTGGAGATGATCACTTATGCAGCTCCGCCTCCGCCATCCATGCGTTTTGTTGACAGTGCTCGTGATCCTCACACGCATGGCGGCCGCCGCGGACTATCTGACGCAGATTAAGCCGCTGCTGAAGGAGCGCTGCGTGTCCTGTCATGGCTCCGTGAAGCAAAAGGGCGATCTGCGGCTCGATGCGGGGGCTTTGCTCGACAAAAGCATCCACGCCGAGCTGCTCAAGCGTGTCACCTCACATGACGAGGATGAACGCATGCCGCCTGAGGGCGCACGGCTCACCGAATCGCAGGTTGGGGCACTGCGGCAGTGGTTCGCAGCGGGCGCACCGTTTCCGCAGGACGAACTGATCCCGCAGAAGCCGTCGGAGCACTGGTCGTTTCAGCCGGTGAAGCGGCCCCAGGTGCCGGAGTCGGCTCACCAGCATCCGGTGGATGTCTTCGTCTTCGGGAAACATGATGCTGCGACTCAAGCAGCGCCCATGGCGCTGCTGCGCCGCGTGTATCTCGATCTCACCGGCCTG
>JBDNIB010000063.1:0-3298 GCA_041688535.1 Prosthecobacter sp. | reverse complement strand
CTCAATAGTAATCGGCTTGTAGCCGCCGATGGCCTTGAAGTAGAGCAACAGCAGGAGGTAGATCGCCGCCATGGTGGCAGGGATGTAGGCGTCAAACTTCAGCGTCTTGCGGTCGCCTTGCTGGTCGGCAGCGACGACGGCCTTTTGGTCGTCGGTCTTCTCCTTGGCTTCCTTGGCTTCGGAGAGCTTCTTGCCGTCCAGGCCGATGGCAGCGGTAGCGTCGATGTTGAGGAACGTGCTCGGTTTTTCGGCCTTGTAGGTTTCGTAGAGGGCAGGGTTGGAGGCTTGCAGCGACTCACCGGCGAAGCGGTCCTTCGTATAGCCGAGGCCAGGACCACCGATGATGCCAGCAGAGAGCATGCCGATGCCACCCATGATGGAGATGGCAACGGCACCGGTGCGCGGGAAGCGGTCGGAAGCGACGGCGAGCATCGTTGGCCAGAAGAAGGTCTTGCCGAAGGCGTAGATGCCGAGGGCGATCAGCGCGGTGGTGAAGGTGTTCATGGTGGAGGCCAGTGTTAGGCCACCCCAGGCGAGGACGGAGCAAAGCAGCAGCAGGCCGATCGGGGAGAGCTTGAGGGTCTTCTCGATCCAGTGGGCGCAGAAGCGCAGGCCGAACATGATGGCGGAGGTCCAGAGGAAGAGCGCCTTGCCCTGCTCAGGCGTGAACAGGTTGCCGGTGATGTTTTGAATCCAGCCGTCCGTGCCGAGTTCCACCGCACCGACGAGGGCGTGAGTGACGAAGAGCACGAAAAGCACGATCGAACCGAGCGAGAACTTGGTGATCACGCCGACGCCGATTAGCAGCACGCCGCCGACGGCGTAGCCGAGGTTCTTGGACAGAGCAGCGTCGAGGCTGAGCACGTCTTTGAAGAAGCCTTCCGCAAAGAAGGAAAGGAGGAAGCAAGCGACGGCACCGCCGAGGATACCCACGTCCTTGAGCATGTTGCCAAAGCTGACGCCCTTGGCCGCGGCGGCGGATTGGGGGAACTTCTGGCCCATGAACATGAGGCCGTAGATCACAGTCGGGATGAGATAGAGCGCGAGCTGGATGCGCCAGTTGATCTCCATCTTGTCGTCGAGGAACCAGCCGATGATGACGCCGATCACCATGCCGGCCGGCCAGGAGGCGTGCAGAATGTTGAGGTAGTGCGTGCGGTTCTCCGGGAACAGCGTGGCGACGAGCGGGTTGGCCACGGCTTCGAGCGTGCCATTCGCGAAAGCGAAGATAAACATGCCGAGCGAGAGCACCATGAAGGCACTGTCACCGCCGGCGGTGAAGGTGATCAGCGCGGAGACCACATGCAGCAGGAAGGCGGTAACGACGAGCCAGCCATAGCCGATCTTGTCCACCACTACGCCACCGAGGATGATGCCGAAGCAGAAGCCGTTGAAGCCCATGCCGCCGATGGCACCGAGCTGCGCTCCGGTGAAGCCGAATTCCTTGGCCCAGTTGTCAAAAATGCCGCCACGGATGGCAAAGCCGACGCCTGCGGCAAGAATGGCCATGAAGCCGGCCCAGAGGAGCCTCATTCGATTATTTTCGCTCATAAGAGGGAGTGGAGTGTGTTGGGTGTGGTTGGTGTGTTTATCGGGGAAGGACGTGTTTTAGGTGTAGGGGTGCGCGGCGACAAGGAAAAAATGAGCGCCAGGGACATAAGTTGTTGAAAGCAGGGCTTTTCGGCTGGTGGAGCATTGAACCGGTTGCCAGGTTCTTCCGGTTGCTAAATAGTCCCCGGCAATCCTCACCACACACCTCATGAATCGTCTTCCGCTCTGCCTGCTGCTTGCCTCTGCACTCACCGCTTTCGCGGCTGAGCCTGTCCCTGAATTTCATGGCTCCATTGAACGACTGGACCCGGCACTGGATGCGCTGATCGCACCGGATGCCAAGATCAAGGTGCTGGCGTCGGGCTTCAACTGGTCGGAGGGGCCGGTGTGGCGTGATGGCGGGCTGGTGTTTTCGGATGTGCCGGAAAACACGGTGTTTGGCTGGAAGGAAGGCGACACGGCGGCGCAGGTCGTTTTGAAGCCGAGCGGCAGTCTGAATGGCGACGGGCAGGGCTCAAACGGCCTCGGGGTGGATTCGCAGGGCAGGATGGTGCTTTGCCAGCATGGTGAACGCCGCGTGGCACGACTGGAGAAAGACGGCAGCTTCACGCCGTTGGCGGACCAGTTCGAGGGCAAGCGTTTCAACAGCCCGAACGATCTCGTGATCGCGCAGAACGGCACGATTTTTTTCACCGATCCGCCGTATGGGCTGAAAAACAGCGGTGGGAAGGCGGAGCTCGATTTTCACGGCATCTTTTCGATCTCGCCTACCGGCAAGGTGGCACTCGTGATTCAGGACATCCAATGGCCGAATGGCATCGCTTTGAGTCCTGATCAAAAGACACTCTACATCGCCGTGTCTGATCCGCAGAACACACGGGTGATGGCCTACGACCTCCAAGAGGATGGCAGCGCCAAGAACGGGCGCATTTTTTTCAATGCCCAGCCGCTCAAGAGCGCGGAGCGCAAAGGCGGCTGTGACGGGATGAAGGTGGACACGAACGGCAACATCTACACCACCGGTTCCGGCGGTGTGCTGATCGTGAGCAAGGAGGGCAAGCACCTCGGCACGATCCTCGCCGGTCAGGCGACGGCGAATTGTGCCTTCGGTGATGCGGATCGCGGCACGCTCTTCATCCGCCAGGGCAAAGGCAAAAAAGACCGCATGGTGCCAATGGGTGAAAGGGCGTTTAGTTGGATGCATCGTTACCTCGAAGCAGGCCGCACCCGGCTGGTCCTGTCGCCCGACGACGGGCGCGTGTTCCTGACGAACGCGGGACTTGCCTTCGAGCCGAACCGACTCACGCAACTCGTGCGCGACTACGTCACGGCTGCCGAAGTCGGCAAGACCGGCAGTTGCCATCTGTTCCGCCACACCTGCGCGACCCTCATGCTCGAAGGAGGTGCAGACATCCGCTTCATCCAACAACAACTCGGCCACGCCAAACTCGAGACCACGCAGATTTATACGCAGGTCTCCATCCGCATGCTCAAGCAAGTCCACACCGCCACGCACCCAGCCCGGCTGACTCGCGACGCGGAGATCGCGGAAGAACTCGCCGAAGAAGAATCCGAGAACGCGGTTTAACACGCACTCACAGCTTCCTCTTTTTAGTCGCGCCATAGCTGCCTTGCAGCGACGGAGGAAGTCGCTTGCCCTGAGCCCGTCCAAGGGCTCAAAGTTGCGCCCGATGATACTGGCAACGACGCAAACGCGCTTCGACTCCGGACGGCAGAAAAGCCGTCT
>JBDNIB010000062.1:0-5183 GCA_041688535.1 Prosthecobacter sp. | reverse complement strand
TGTTGTAGCGCGCGGAAGGCAGCGTTCAGCGCCTTGCGGTTGATCGCCATCGAGCTGAACACCTTCACCGCACAGGCCTTGCCATGCGTGGACACCGCACGATAAACAGCGCCGCAACTCCCGCTGCCGACCAGGTCCTGCAGTTCGTGTCCGGCGATTTCAGGCAGACTCATGCGCGCTTCGGGTTTCTCTAAATGGGGTTGGATGAACCCGGCAGCTTCAACATCAACAGGCTAGGCTCGCAGCACGGGCGTGTACGATGGGGGCGGAATGGGAAATCTCAAATCTCAATTGCCGCTTTGCAAAAATCGCGTGCCACAACTGCCAGCGCGCCCATGCTGACTGCACCCCGCATGAAAAACCCCCAGCCCGACCACCGCGCCGAGATGCAGGCCATCTACACCGAGCTGGAGCGCCGCCCGCTGGCCCGGCAGTGCGAGATGCGCACGGGCTGCTGCCACTTCCGCATCGCGGGTCACACCCCGCTGCTCACCAGGGGAGAAGCCCTATTCGCAGCCCAAGGCGTGCGCGCCAGCGGCCGCAAGGCGCTCAAACCGCACCCCGATGGTGCCTGCCCGCTGCTGGGCCGTGACGGCCGCTGCACCATCTATGCGCATCGCCCCTTCGGCTGCCGCACCCACTTTTGCGCCGAAGCCGGCGGCATCTACCCGCGCAAACACGTCGCGGATCTGATCCAGCGCCTCGAAGCGCTCGACGAACGCCTCGGCGGCGATGGCTCACGTCCGCTGGAATCGGCCATCAGCATGGTGCTGAGCGAGAGGTAAGGAGTTGGCCGCAACAAGACGCAAAGACTGAAGCCAAAGCCGGAATGAATCATCCCTGCTGTTGATTTTTGCGTCTCTTTGCGGCCATTCCCGCCGTTCAGGGTGCCGCACATTCCTGGGCCAGCTTCTGGCTCTCCGCAGACAGCTTGGCCAGCGGGTAAGGCACCTCGGCAGCATTCAAGGGCATCCTCAGCACCACGTTCTCGCCTTCCAGCCGCACAAAGCCCGCCTTGATCGTTTTGCCATCCACATTCGTCCAGCTCATGATGGGTGGCAGATCCTTTTTCGCCGGCGCTGCGACCACGCTTGGTTTCGTGCCAGGGGTGCTTTTTTCAAAACTCGCACCCTCCACGATCCATTCGGTGATCTTTTTGATGTCGCTGTTCGAGAGCTGGTCCTTCGGCGGCATGTGGCGCTCATGGCTGGCATCGACGATCACTTCCAGGAAATGGCTGCCATCAGGATTGCCGGGGCGGATCTGCGCCACGTCGTTGTCGGCGATGTCGAGCTTGAAGGTCTCCAGATCATCGAACACAAAGCCGCCCTTCCGCTTGCCAGTCTTCTCACTGTGGCACTCGTAGCAGTTCTTCTCCAAAATGGGCTGGATGTCCTTCTTGAAATCCGCCGCAGGAGCAGCGGTGAAAGACAGGAGCGTGAATAGGCAGGTGAGACGGAGCAGGGACATGAGGAGCGCGTTTGGGACGGGAACAAACGTGCCATCCCGCTTTTCCTTAGCCAGCAACTTCTTCCCGTGGCATGAACGTCCCATGCACGAGCAACGCCCAGTCACCACCGCCGCCGAACTGCTGCCCTTTCTCTTTGAGAACTGGCCGGATATGAAGCGCACCCGCCTCAAGCAGTGGCTCAAATTCGGCAGCGTCCGCGTGAATGACCACGCCGTCACCCGCCACGACCACAAGCTCAAGCCCGGCGACAAGATCACCATCAAGGTCGAGCACGCCCCGCGTGTCAAAGTGCCGCCCATGCCCGCCGGCCTCAGCATCGTCTATGAAGACGAGGCCATCATCGTGCTGAACAAAGGCTCAGGCTGGCTCACCGTCGCCACCGACGCCGGCAACGGCCGCACCGCCTACGCCGCCCTCACCGACCACGTCCGCGCCACCGACGCCCGCAACCGCGTCTGGATCGTCCACCGCCTCGATCGCGACACCTCCGGCCTCATCGTTTTCGCCAAAACCGAGCCCTACAAGCGCATCCTCCAGCAGAACTGGCACAAGTTCGACAAAACCTACCTCGCCGTCACCGAAGGCATCATCAAACGCGATGCCGGCACCCTGCGCTGCCATGTGAACGAATCCTTCACCCTCCGCGTCCGCAGCGTCCCGCCGGATGAAGACACCCGCGAGGCCATCACCCATTTCAAGGTGCTCAAACGCACCCACAACACCACGCTCGTCGAACTCAAGCTCGAAACCGGCCGCCGCCATCAGATCCGCGTCCACCTCTCCGACATGGGCCACCCCATCATCGGCGACAAGCCCTACGGCGCCGTCACCGACCCCGCCCGCCGCCTCGGCCTCCACTCCAGCGAACTCCACTTCATCCATCCCGCCACCGAAGAAAAAATGGACTTCGTTTTGCCGCTGCCAGACGTGCTCGCGAAGCTCGTGTGATTTGAGGATAGATTTCGGTGAATCTGTCAGCGATTGCCCCCTGACACTTTCATGCGTCCACTCTTCATCGTGAACCAGGGCGCGCGGTTGAGAGAGTTGATTTGAACCACCGAACCGCATTGGACGATGGGTAACGATTTCCTCACTCACCAGTAGGTTTTGAGGCTTCGAGAAACTCACACCATGTAATGAACTTTGATGATGCTGACATCCTGGCGGCGGTTTCAGCCTCGTTTAACGCATCGTTTAACGCATCGTTCCATCTAGATAGACTGCCTTGAATCAAGTGAAGTCTATACTGACTCTTTGAAGATTGATAGTGCGCCTCAGCCTGATACTCCCGGTCGTTGTGCTTTGCCGACTGTTTAAAGCTAGCCAGTGAACGGCTTAGCATAGCAATTGCATCGTCTGAGTTACCAGCCTGATCCAGTTGAACCGCACGTTCTCGCTGAGCATATCCAAGGCGCTGCCATGCCACATGGTAATTCGGACGTTCTTGCACAACTCTCTCCAAGCATTCGATGGCTGGCGCATAGTCACGCGCAGATATGGCATCAAGCGCATCATAGTATGTCCTACATTCACGCCGAGTCGGTGGCGGTGAAGGCGGTTCTGGATTTTGAATCGAGAGGCTATCTGGTTCTCTTTGCTGCGGTGCAGGTGTTTCTGCGGGCTGTTCTACAGGCGACGTGAAATCTTCGTTTTGGACGGGCTGTTCAGGAGTCTCTTCGGATTCGACTCTTGGAAGGTCTATCAGGTATTCCTCTTCTTTGGGCGGCGGCAGGTCGCCTAATAAAGCCGGGGATACCACCAAGCGAATGGTGTCGCCCTCTGAAAAATATCGTGTGTATTCCCATGATCCGGCAATGTCCTTCAATCGCGTTAACAGATAAACGTTAGTCATCTCATCCAGAAGCACAAAAGGAGAGGCCACCCATTGCTCAGGCGGCGAGTCTTTTTTGTTCTTGTGCCCCCACGCGAATAAATCGCGCTCAGGCTTTGTTGAACACTGGTCAGTTGCTGGCCCGTTCCCTTGAATTCGGATATTTTTAGAACGAATCGCGCCGCATAAGCACGATTGTTGGCCGCCGCCTGCACACCTGAAAAAATCATCCGTGGCAATCTCAAAGGCAACGTGCAATTCGCTCAGGCGGTGGGCTGGAAACGGCACATGTGCAAATCGGTTTCTGAAAGTGTTGATGCTTTGCAGTGTTTGATTGATGTCTTGATCTGAATTCAAAACATTCGGCGGGACATCGCACGCTTTTCGCCATGCCGTGATTAGCGCATCCAAGTTTATCTTCTGTTTGGAGCAGACTTCGATTACTTCTGCTCCGCCATCTTCAGGTTTAATTCGCCGTTGCGAATTGAGAAACAGGCATAGTGATTCGAGGAATCCACTGCTTTTAGGTTCACCCTTTGCCACCATCCAGAGAATTTCTCGCCATTTATCAATCGAACCATCAAGTGCTCCCGCACCATTCTTTTGAAGTCTTCCGTCTGCTTCATTTGCCGAATACCCGAATAATCTTTCACGGATAGTTCGATCAAGACTGGTTTCGGATTCAGTCATGCAGCGAACACGGGAGGCGGCAGCAGATGCGAGCATGATGGTCGTACACTCCCAAACATGAATGAGACGCCAAATCAGTGCATAGGGTTCTGCCCCGCCCGCCTTTCGTCGAATGTAAACGTCCAGTGCTGAGTGAATCGGCGGCCAAAATTGAAGTTGCCGATAGCTGGTCTGTAAGTCGAGGTCTGGCATATGATGGATTGGCTGCGCGGTTAACCATTAGGCAGGGATCAAGGGGCAGACACTTTATGTGCGCTCCGAGATCAGGCTTCAAGGCTTAACGCTCATTGGAATTTGTATTCCAGGCGTGGTCATAATGCATGGCAAATGATACGGCGAAACAGGCGTCTCGCAGAGCGATGATGGCTCAAGCTGGCGCCTCAGGAGGGCTGGGGTTCGGGGCTGCTGGTCGGTGAGAAAGGGGCTTTCCCCAGGGAACCGGGCCGAAAAACGGGTTTCTCGCGCCGCCGAGCACGCCAACGGTCGTGCTGTGGACTCCAACGGTCCCGCCGTGGACGCCAACGGCGGCGAGGGGAGCGGGTGTGACCGCGTGGAAAACAGGGTTGGTTTTTCCCCAGCCAGACCTGAAACTTTGAAAAGGAACGCTGGCAGAATTGCAGCAGCCTTGGTTTTCAGCCGGGCAGCCCTGAAAGAGGAAAAAACAGGATTGAATTTCTGCGGGGTAGGTTTGTTTTTCCTCCGCCCAGCACTGGGTCGGCAGGAATGAACGGTATCTATTTGGAATTCAGCCCTGGTTTTCCAAAAAGAAGCCTTGGGGGTGTCAAAAACGAGACTGGCCCGACTATTTTCAGCCGTGCTCGCGAAAAACTTCGACTGAAAAATGGTGAGGCTGCTTTGCTTTTCAGAAATCCAGCCTTGGTTTTCAGCAGGGCAGCCCTGTTTTTCGGCGGGATAGCTGTTGCTGTTTTGGAAACAGTCTTGTTTGGAAAAAAAGAAAAGGTGATCGGGTCTATTTCTTAAGCTCGTCAGGTTTCGCACACAGCGGCAGTTCTGTTGTGGCCTGTCAAAAACGAAGTCCAGTCCAGGTGAAACCGCGATTGAACGCCGCCGCTTTCGCGCTCTCATGCCACCGCCATGAAAATCCCGCTGCTGCTTCTCCTCGCCTCCGCATCTCTCGCTCAAGCCGCCGACTGGCCGATCTGGCGCGGGCCGTCGCGGGATGGTCATTCG
>JBDNIB010000583.1:0-1665 GCA_041688535.1 Prosthecobacter sp. | reverse complement strand
ATCCAGCATCACCGCGTTCGGATGCGCCTTGAGCACGGTGTCGAGCTGCGGCGTGGGCACCCAGAGTTCTTGGCGAGACGGCTCCGTCGCAATGACGAATGACGAATGCAGAATGACGAATGCGCACAGCAGGCGATGGGGAGTGCCGACGATTCGTCGGCGCTCTATAGGATGAGGCGTTTTCATCTCACGAGGCGGTTGGGGTTTCGGATGCGGCGGCACGTTTGGCCCGCCACTTGGTCCAGCTTCCATACGACCACTGCCAAGTGCGCAGCGCCATGCCGAGCATGCTGCGGAAGATCCAGGTGAGCAGCAGGATCATCGCCGCCAGCATCGCGGCGAGGAGGACGGGGACGTTCGCCGCACTGACCAAGCCGGTCAGCAGCATCGCGCCGAGGCCGAAGATGGCGAGGTAGCGCAGTTTTTCGGTCGGACTGCCGTTCCAGCAGCGCACACCAGCGATGAGCGCGAGCAAGAAGGCCAGCGCCTGATAAAAGAACGTGATGCGCCGGCCACGGAAGCTCACGCCGATCTCAGCGGGCGGTCCAAGACGATGCAGCACCTCGCGGTGGCCCTGCTGCTGCACTTGGAAGCCATACAGCGTGCGCACATCACCGGCGACGGCGGGAACTTGACTCCATTGCGATTGATCGAGCGTGTCGAGCTGCGGGCCGAAGGCGGGCAGCACGTCGTTCACGAGGCTTTGCATCGTCTGCCATGAGCGATGGTGTGATTCGGGACTCAGCGGGCCGTCGAAGCTGGTGTAATGCCAGCCTTCCGGCAGATAAACCATGTGGCGCGTCTCCATGATGCCGACATCGGCCACCTGCGGCGCATTGACGGCGATGCTGCCCCACCAGCCGAGTTTTTCGCCGGGATTTGGGCTGGGGGACTCAAACACAAAACGCACGGGGAAAGCCACGCGCGCGGCATCGCCGCTGGGCAGGCGCACCAGCATGTCCTCGCTGCCCTCGCGCCGCATCGGCTGCTGTGACTCGCGATTCACGAACACATCCGACTGCAAGCGCGAACCTTTGGGCAAACTCACGACGAGGAACTGCAAATCGTTGTTCTTTACCCAATAAATCACCTCCGTGGTTTGCGCCTTGTCAGTGGCGACGGCGGTGATGAGATCGGCATGCGTGATGACGGCCTGCGGCACGGCAATGAAGCTGTTTTTCGCGAGTTCAACGCTCAGCTTAATCGGCAGCGAGCGATACTTGTAGGCGAGGAAAACGCCGGGCCGCTGCAATTCGCTGCGCAGCTCGCGCGCATCGATTTCTTCGAGCGTTTCCGGCTCCGACTTGCGGATTTCGAGGCTATCAGCTTTCACCACGGCGACCTGACCGGTTTCCTGAAACGCGCCGGGCACATGGACGTGCAGCAGATCCACTTGGCCGGTTTTTCCGGCCTCAAGTGCGACGGGACGCTCCAGATTCAGACTCAGTGAAAACGCGCCCTGTCGCTCGCTGCGCAGCACGACTTCCCACAGCGCATAATTCGCTGCATCGGGCAGCGTGACTGGCTGCGCGGGCTGGTAGGTCTTGTTGATCTCTTTCACCTGCGGATCAATGAAGCGAATCTCGCCCGCCACGTCCTTCGGCACGGCGAGCACGAAGCGATCCGTGGCCGCATAGGCGACATCGAACGCGAGCGTCCAGGTGT
>JBDNIB010000582.1:0-2865 GCA_041688535.1 Prosthecobacter sp. | reverse complement strand
CGCGATGTCGGGTTTGTCGCCTTGGCAGAGACCGTGGCTTTTCTGCGCTTCCTGACGGTTCAATTCAAGGCGCACGGTCATGTCGGGACCATTTTCGACGGTGAAATCTATTTCCACCGCATCCGCCCGCGTCATGGCGAGACGGAGTTTTTCCGCATCGACGCTGACGACCTCGTAATCCACGGCGAGGCCGGAATTGAGGATCACATCGTTCACTCCGTGCAGCGTGGCACCACGGAAGCCATACTGCTTCGCGAAGGCGGTCAGCGGGGCGGTGGCGCTGAACGTAGAGATGCAGAGAATGATGTCGTAATTCGGATAAATGTCCTGTTCGAGACTCAACTCCTTGCCGCTCATGCCCACACAGAGATCGGGCATGTCGAGATTGCTGCCGGTGGTCTGCGTGTAGGCGAACATTTCGCCGCCTTTGAGCACTAGCTCCTCGGCCACACCGTTTTGCAGGCCGAGATAAAAGTGCTCGTGCGCCCGCTGTTGAATGGGACGCTTAGGATTTTTCAGGAACGCGTAATCCTTCGCTTCAGCGAGGTCAGGCAGGTCGATGAGGATGCAAATCTTGCGGCCAAACGTGGGTTTGAACACGGTGCCGAGCAGGCGTGAGAGATCGAACTTCGGGAAGGCGCGGCGGTCGGCGCTGGACTGAACGGTAGGCATGGTTGCAGGGATCATAGGCATGAGAATGTGAGAGGCAAATACGGTCTGCGAACTCCCGCTGGACGCCACCAATTTGTCAGGGCGGGGCGAATTGGTCCCACAGCAGCTTGATCACCATGGTGAAGACGACGGTGATAAAAATGACGCGGATGAACGGCGCTCCATGTTTGATCGCCATGCCCGCGCCGAGCCGGCCGCCGATGAGTTGTCCCGCGATCATTGCGGCGGCGATTTCATAATTCACGCGGCCTGCGAGGATGAAAACGAGCAGCGAGGCGAGATTGCTAGTGAGATTGACCACCTTCGTGAACGCGGTGGCGCGCGTGAGTTCCAGGCCGAGCAACGAGAGGCAGGCGATGGTCCAAAACGCGCCGGTGCCAGGACCGAAGAAGCCATCGTAAAAGCCCAGCACGCTGCCGCCGAGCAACGCGAATGCTGCCGCGCTCAAACGTGCCGCCACGGGTTGCTTGCCCATGCGTGGACTGACGAGGATGTAAACCGCGACGCCCATGAGCATCCACGGCACGATGAGCTTGAGCGCGTCATTGCTCACCTGCGTGACGGTCCAGGTGCCGAGTGCGGCAAACACAAACGTGATGAGCACCGCGAGGCGCACGTCCTGCCATGCGACGAGTCCGGCCTTCGCATATTTCCGCACCGCCATCAGCGTGCCCCAGCTCGACTGCATCTTGTTCGTGCCCAGCGCCATCTGCGGCGGCAGTCCGGCCCACAGCAGCGCGGGCACGGAGATCAAACCGCCGCCGCCGGCGATAGCGTCGATGAATCCCGCGCTGAGGCCGGCGCAGAACAGGAGCGTGATCACTTCCCAGCTCATGCTTTGCGGCCGAGAATGCGATCCAGTGAGTCGGAGGTCTGCCAGATCAGCGCCTCGGGATAATGGGCATACGGATGGAAGTACTCGAAGGTCAGGAAGCCCTTGTAACCGGTGTCAGCGAGCGCATCGGTGACGGCAGGCCAGTTGGTGGTGCCGTCGAGCAGCGGGCGGAAGGTTTCGAGGCTGAAATCGGTGCCCTTTTTGGTGAACTCCTTCAAATGGACGTTCTTCGTGCGATTGCCGAGCACCTTAGCCCAATGCTCGGGGAACTGGAACATGCTGATGTTCCCGGTGTCAAAATGCACGCGTACATGTTCGCTGCCAAAGCCGTCCACGAAGGCGTTCATCTCCATCGGCGTCATGAGGTAGCCGTTGAAGAAGATGTTCTCGATGTTGAGGCAGACTTTCAATTTCTCGGCCTGCTTTTCGAGCTGGCCGATCGCTTCCCTGGCCCGCTGATCGCACACATCGTTCGCCACCGGCTCGTGATCCGTGCGCCACGGGATGTGAACCGCGCCGGGCACGACGAGCACGTTTTCCACACCGAGATCATGCGCGCATTGGGCGATTTTTCCGGCGAGTTCCATGCCCTGCGCACGCTTCGCGGGATCATTGCTCGTGAGTGGATACGGCCAAAAGAGGAAGGAGCACAGCCCGCTGATCTGGATGCCGATGTCGTCGGCCATCTTGCGGATCGCCTTGTAGTCCTGCGTGCCGTGCTTCGGCGAGAGGTCGTTGTCGAGATCGTAGTTCAGCTCGATGCCGTCGAATCCCGCGTCTTTGGCGAGCTGTAGGCACTCACGCAGCGTCATGCGCTCGGGATACGGAAAGGCCCAGAGGTTGATCGACTTGAGCATGTCATACTTCTTTATCGAACCTCGGCGCACATCAGGAACTGCGACTGGAGCGGCACGCGCTGGCTCAAAGGCCAGCGCACTGAGACCAACGGAGGCGATGGTCGCTTTGAGGGCATCACGGCGGGAGAGGGAGTCGGCGGGCGGATTCATGCTGCGGATGCAATCAGACTTGGGCGGGGGCGGCAAGAACGTTCGTTCAATCTCGAACTGGAATTGCAGGCTGGTTCTGTCGCCAAGATGCGAGTCCCGTGTTTTTTTCCCGCCTTCATGGCAAAAATGCGCAAGGTAGCGGCATGAAATTGGATCGCCTCATCGCCAGCCATGACGCCATGGGGCGGCAGGCGGCGCACCTTGCCATCGCCGCCAAACGGGTGCGCGTGGATGGCATGGTCGTGACCGACGGCCACCATCCAGTGGATCGTTTCACCTGCGTGAAGCTCGATGACGGGGTGATCCAGCAGCCCGAGCGAGCGCTCCACCTCATGCTGCACAAGCCCGTGG
>JBDNIB010000581.1:0-9774 GCA_041688535.1 Prosthecobacter sp. | reverse complement strand
TTGGCGTCCTCGGCCTCGGCGATCTGTTTGTTGGCGCCGTACATCTGCGAGAGAGCGGTCCAGGCGAGGAGATCGTTGGGCTGGAGGGTGGTGGCCATCAGGCCGGCTCCAATGGCCTCTTTGATCTCCCCGTTGCGCAGCAGGGCCATGCCGAGGGCGTGCCAGCCGTCGAAGAAATCGGGCTGGAGGGCGACGCAGCGGCGATACAAGGCGATGGCCTCGGGCAGCTCGCCCAAGGCGACGTGGCCGCTAGCATCATCATACAAATCTTCGACGGTGGCTGACGTGTCGCTCATGCAGGTCGCAGACTAGGAACGGAAGATCAGGAGACGCCGATTTTGCTCACGATACGAGCAGCTTCGTGCTGGTGTTTGAACCAAGCTTGGAAAAGCGTCATGCGCTCTTGGCGGGAGACGGAATCGACCTGGCCTTGTCGAACCATGGCTGCGTCAGGGCGTTTGCGGAGTTCCTTGGCGCTGACGTAGATGAGCAGCGTGCCCTGATCGTAGTCCACGGCAGTCGAGACGCTGCCTGCGGCAGTCTTAGCGGCTTCCTGGGCGATGAGGTAGGCGTTGGGCACTTCCTGCGGAGGATTGGCGACGTCCATGTCCGGCAGGGCGACGAGGGTGAGCTTGTTCGCCTTTACGAGGTCGTCGATCTTTTTGCCAGCCTTGAGTCCGTCATTCAAAACGGTGCGGGCGTCGTTGACGGCCTTGGTGCGGGTCTCGTCCGCTTTTTGTGTGGCGAGCACTTCTTTGATCTTGTCCATCACCTCAGCGAGTTCCTGCTGCTTTGGCTCTTCAATCTTAGTGACATCAAAGACGTACCAGCCATTGGTGCCTTCCATGGCCTCCGGCGGCGCGGCGGAATCCTTGCTGCGGGCGAAGAGCATTTCGAGCAGGTTGCGCTCGGTTTTGAGCGCCTCGGGGGGCGCGTCCATGCTGAAGGATGGGACGGTGATGATCTTCTCCTTGGTCTGTTCGGCGGCTTTGGCGAATTTCACGCCGCTGGCGGTGAGTTTGTTGAAGGCATTGACGCGCTCCACCTGCTGATTCTGCTCCTTCTGGCGCTCTTCGAGGGGCTTCTTTTCGAGATCTTTGGGGTTTTCGAAGATCACATAGCTCACTGCGCGTTTTTCGACGCTCATGTAGCTCTCCTTGTTCTCCGCATAGTACTTTTTGATCTCGTCGGCCGTGACGGCGGCGGCTTTTTTGAAGGTATCTTTCTCAAACACGATCTTGGCGCCCTTGATGGTGTGGTAGCTGCTGGCGTACTGCTTTTCTGCGGCAAGCGGGGAAGCAGTGTAGTTCTTGCCAATGATGTCCTGGAGCTTTTGCAGGCCGAGGGTGTCCTTCATGATGCCAAGGAGGTCGCCGGACTCGAAGCCCATGGAGCCAGCGCTCTGCTCCAGCATCTGGGCGCGGGCGATGTCGAATTTGCCGTTTTCCTGCAGGGCGGGAAGTTTTTCGAGTGCAGCACGGGCCTCAGCGTCGCTGGGACGGATGCCCAGCTCTTCCATGAGGTGGCGTGCCACGAAGAGATTGATGAGGGTGTTCATGCCACCGCCGCCGAAGCCGCCGTCTGAGGACAGCATCATCAGCATGGAGGGCAGCTCATAGGCCTGCATGTAGTATTGGGCGAACTGGAGGGAGCGCTGCGCCCGCTGGACATCGCCCATGGAGTAATCCTTGCCAAAGACGGTGAGGGCGAGATCGGAAACCTGCGCCTTCTTTTCATAATGGCTGTCAGTGCGCCAGCCACCCCAGACGGAGAAGGAAATGATGATGATGATCGTCAGGGTGATGAGGAAGGCACCACGGTGGCGGCGGGAAAAATGGAGCATGAGGAGTACGGGCGGTTGCGGGACGCGCAATAAGCCGCTGCGTGCCGCAGCGGCAACCAGAAAGTGGCTCTTCTGCGGAGTGAGGGCCGCAGGGGAAACATTTCCCGAGGTTGCTTGACTTTGCCGCTGCCCGGCACACTTCATGCGCTCTATTTTTGTCGCTGCATCGAAATCATGCCCAAGGCCCCCACGAAACGCTACTGGACCGTCCGCTCCTCCTCCATCCATAACCGAGGCATCTTTGCTCGTTGTGACGTTCCTTTTGACGCGCCTATCGTTGAGTATGTGGGCGAAAAAATCACCAAAGCGGAGTCCTCCCGGCGTGGTGATGCCCTGGTGGAGAAGGCCAAAAAAACCGGCTGCGCGGCGGTGTATGTTTTCACGCTGAACCAGCGTCACGACATCGACGGCGCCAAGGGTCGCAATCCGGCACGGTACATCAACCACTCCTGTGATCCCAATTGCGAGGCGTACATCATGCGTGGCCGCATTTGGATCTACTCGCTGCGCGAAATCAAAGCAGGCGAGGAGCTGACCTACAACTACGGCTTCGATGTGGACACCTGGGACGAGCATCCCTGCCGCTGCGGCACGGAGCGTTGTATCGGCTTCATCGTGGAGGAAAAGCAGTGGCCCAAATTGCTGCGCCGCATGCAAAAGCTCGAACGCGACGCCAAGAGCGGGAAACTCAAACTCAACGGCGCTGCCAAAACGCCTGCAAAAAAAGTGGTGAAGAAGACGACGTGACGCCCCCTCACACCCGTCTTGCCTCGCGCTCAGTCACGCGGGCGGCGGCGCTGTTTTGAAAGTGGGTGATCGCGGCGGCAAGCGCATCGGCGGCATCAGCCTCCGGTGTTTCACGCAAACGGAGCTGGGCGCGGATCATGAAGGCGACTTGATCCTTCTGCGCAGCACCACGGCCCACGGCAGCCTGTTTGATCTCACGCGGTGCGTACTCGTAAATCGGCAGGCCGTGCTCGGCGGCAGCGATCAAACAGGCACCGCGCGCGGTGCCGAGCACGATGGCCGTTTTGAAACTCTGTACGAAGATGGTGGACTCGATGGCGCAGACGGTGGGCGCATGCTGCGTGATCACCGCGTTCAATCCCTCACGGATGGCAACCAGACAGCCGGAAGGCAGCAGAGTCGGCTTGTTGTGGATGACTCCCCAGGCTAGAGCGCGCAACTCGCCCCCGGCATTTTCCACGATGGCCCAGCCGGTTTTGCGCAGAGCGGGATCAATGGCGAGGACGCGTTCGACCGTGTTGGCCGCCGCAGGCGCGGGAGTGCTGCGGATGATGCGGGCCATCAGAAGCGACGCTGTGAGCCGCCACCCTGGCCAAGTTGGAACAGTTGATCCACAGAAACAGCCCCAGAACCGAACAGCAGCAGCGTGGTGGTGATAAAGAGGTACAGCCAAGCCGCCTCCACCCGCAGGGAACCTGCCTGCTGCAGGATGACCAGCGTGGTGATGACGATGGGCAGGAAAATGACGGCGAACAGGCGCGTCAGAAAGCCCAGCACCCAACTGGTGGACACGCCCACAATGAGAATGGCGACGAATGGCGCCAGCAGGTGCGCGTAGGGCAGCCCGGCCTCATGAAAGGCGGGCACCCAGGCCCAAGGCTGCTCATTCCAAAAGAACTGATAGGCATTGGTCGCCGCGTCGATGCCGTAACGCCACATGAGCAGCACGCCAGTGCCGATGCGCAGGATGGCGACCGTTTTGAACAGGGAACTCCAGGGACTTTGAGCTGCGGCGGGTGAGCCGCCAGTGTATTCGAGCATGATACGGAGAAAAAAATCAGATGTCGGGAGAGAGGGTGATGATGTCACCAGCGCGTGGCCGCCAGTCGTTGTTGGCCGCCTCCAGCGAGGTGAAGAAGCGGCGCTCGCCCTCGCGGGCGATGTACACGCCGCGCGCGGTGGAACCCGGCTTGCGCCCACCTGTGACGGTCACGGCATGCAGCACGCTCATGTCCTCAAAGGCGGGAATGTACTCGGCCTCGCGCACATCACCGTTGATGGAGATGACCGGCGTGTTTTCCACGGAGATGATCTGCACGGTGATGGGGCGGCTGTTGCGGCCTGCCAGACGGAACACGGCGGCGATGGCATCCGCCGCCTTGGGTAGATGCAGTCCGCCGACGCGGGCGGTTCCCACCTCGCCGAGCGGCAGCAGGCCCTCTGCATTCACCATGACGATGCTGCTGTAGATGCGGTCAGGACTGCGCGAGCCTTCATACACCTCAAGCCGGAGGGTGTGGCCGAATCCGAGAGTGCCGCGTGAGTTGAACGGCACATCGGGGTCATTGGCGTCCACTTTGTCCCGTTCTGCCATGCCGGGGACTATTTTTGCCACGGTGTTCATGCTGGGCAGGCGCAGTTTCGGCAGCTTCGGCAGCGGAATTTTGAAGTCGGGGTCCACCATCTGCATCAGACTGCAGGAGCTGAGGGTGAGAATGGCTGGGGCGCTCAAAAGAGCAGCAAGAAAGGCACGCGTCATGATGGGGGCGGGGAACAATTGCCGCATGATGGCGGCACGCTGCGTGATGGCAAGGAAGCTTTCGCTCGCTGGCGGATTACTTCTTCACCAACTCGACCGCCTTGAGCCGGAAAAGCTGCTCGCGCTCGGGAATTTCCAGGGCGTTGAGGCGCAGACGGTGAATGCCGGGTTGTTTGATCTCCACCTCCCCGACGATGCAGGATTTGAACTCTTGGGCGCTGCCGGTGCGCACCACGCTGCTGCGCAGCGTCTGCCCGGCGATGACCACCTCATAGGTGCCTTCCTTCTGCGAGGCTGAGGCCTGCCGCACGGCAATTTCATACTTCCCAGGCTGGTCAAATTTCAGATACCATGCCGCCCAGTCGCCAGCCTCCAGCCAGTTCACCAGAATGCCGGCCATGAGGTCCATGCCGCCGAGTTTGGGATAGTCGGCCTTGTCGGCAGAAACAGTCGTGTTGTCGGTGACGGTGATCACTTTGCCGAGCGTGGTGTTGATGGCCTTGCTGATGGCGGTGGCCTGGGCTTTCCGGGTCGGCTCGCTGACGGAAAGCGCGTCAAAAAACGCCGCCGCTTCGGGATCAATGATGCGGCTGAGCGCGGCGAGCGCCTGGTCTTTCTCACGCGTGTCCTTGCTGGCCTCAAACAGTCGTTTCGCCTGCACAAACACCTCCCCCTGCGGCAGCGTGCCGGATTGGGCGCAGAGCTGTGTGGCGGCGAGCAGCAGCAGCACGCGGCAGGCGGGGTCAGTTTCACGCGGCAGGCGGGCGGCGAGAGCGGGCAGGGGATCTGTGGCCGGCCACTGCGCGATGGCACCGAAAGCGGCTTTACGCACGCTGACACTGGGATCGGAGATGGCTTCAAGGATCACCGCGAGCGCATCCGGCGCATCCAGACGGCCTAGCACATGCAGCAGCAGCGCGCGGTCTGCCTCGCTGCCTTTACCGCTGCGATAGGCGGCGATGACCGGTGCCACGGCGGTTTTGAGATCAGCTTGCGCCTTGATCGCGGAAACAGCGGCCTGCTCGGCGAAATCAGCCTCTTTCTCCGGCACGCCTTGCAGTTGCTCCAGCAGCGGAGCGAGATCATTGCCACGCGTGACGAGGCCTAGCGCGGTCCAGGCCGCGCGGCGCACGTTGGTGTCCGCAGCCTTCACTAAGGGCAGTATTTGCGCAAAGGTGCCGCCGATTTCACGCAGGCCGATGACTTTGACGAGATTTGCGCGTGCCATCGGGTGCTTCACCGCATCAAGCTGCTGCACCAGCATGCTGTCGATGTAATCCCCGCCTTCCGCATGGCTGAGCGCTTGGGCTGCGGCGGCGGTGGTCTTGGGATTTTCGAGGTAGTCAAAGAGCAGGCGCATCTCAAGGTCGCTGACCTGTGGTTTGTCGGCGCTGGCGATCTCGGCGAAGCGTTGCTGGCGTCCCGCTTCGCGTGAGTGTTCGATGAAGCGTTTCACCGCAAAGCCGCCGATGACGATGACCAGAAAGGGAATCGTCATCGAGCCCCATTTCGGAAACGGCGCTTTGGCCGGACGCGGCGGCAGGGTGGCAAATGCAGCGGTGCTCGTGCTTGAGCTGGTGACAAGGCGGGTGGAGCTGCTGCCTGCGGCAGTGAGCAGCCGTTTTGTGCCGGTATCCTCGACTGCCACTACTGCGACGGGTGCCTCCGCCGCAGTGGCGCTGGAATCATAGACCTGTAGCGCCTCGGCCACCGTGGCCGGGCGGTCCTTGGGCTGGCGGTTGATGAGCCATTCGACCCACTGTACGATATTGGCCGGCAGATCAGGCCGCAGGGCCGCGAGGGGTTTCACGCGATGGTACAAATGTGCCACCATCACCTGCGGCATGGTGTCGCCATTGAAGGGATACTTCTGCGTCAGCGCATAATAGAAAATGCAGCCCAACGCATAGATGTCCGTGCGGGTGTCCACATCCGCGCGCTCAAACTGCTCCGGGGCCATGAAATGCACGGAGCCGAGCAGTGCGCCCTGCTCATCAGTGTCCTGCTGCACGGGTCGGTTGGCGGTCTTTGCCAGGCCAAAGTCGAGAATTTTCACCTGGAAGCGCCCGCCCGGCAGCCAGGTGATCATGATGTTTCCCGGCTTCAAATCGAGATGGATGATGCCCTGCTCATGCGCGGCGATCATGCCGTCCAGTGTCTGCCGCACCAGGGAATCAAAGTCCCCCACGGTCAGGGCACCGCGCATGATGATGTCCTCCAGCGTCTCGCCTTTGACCAGTTCCATGACGATGAAACCGCCCTCATCATCCACCCCGGCATCATGCACGGTGACGATGTTCGGGTGCTGGAGCACGGACTGCTGCCGCGCCTCGCGGATCAGGGCGTCCACGCCGGAGCCAAAGTCGCCCGCCTTGTCAGCACGGATGCGTTTGATCGCGACCTCGCGTCCCAATTGGAGATCCTTGGCCTTAAAGACAGTTCCGAGACCGCCTTCAGCGATCGGGGCCAGGAGTTCGTAGCGTTCGTTCATTGGGGGCGGATGCTGGCACTTTCAGGCATTCACGCAATGAAACTTTCGCGCGTTTCGTCACCTGTGCTAAAATCCCCGCTTCCACCATGCCTCTGCTCTGCGTTCAAGATCTCAAGATTCACTTCCCCGTGCGCGGGGGCTGGTTTGGCCGTACGGCTGATGTCATCAAGGCAGTGGACCAAGTCAGTTTTGATGTCGCCGAGGGCAGCACCGTCGGCCTCGTCGGCGAAAGCGGCAGCGGCAAATCCACCGTGGCACGGGCGCTGCTCAAACTCACGCCCGCCACTGGTGGCAGCGTCACCTACCATGATCGTGAGCTGCTGCCGATGCCGGAGGCGGAGTTCCGTCCATTGCGCAAGGAGATGCAGATGGTGTTTCAGGACCCCATCGGCTCGCTGAACCCGCGCATGACCATCGAGTCCATCCTAGCCGAGCCGCAGCAGATTCATTTCAAGGAGAAAACGCGAGTCCAGCGCCGCGAGGTCTCCGCCGGATTGCTGCAAAAAGTCGGCCTGCCCGCGGACGCCCTGCAACGCTACCCGCACGAGTTCAGCGGCGGCCAGCGGCAGCGCATCGGCATCGCCCGCGCCTTGGCCGTGCAGCCAAAGTTCCTCATCTGCGACGAGCCGGTCAGCGCACTCGATGTCAGCGTGCAGGCACAGATTTTGAACCTGCTCAAGGACTTGCAGGAAGAATTCCGGCTCACCCTGCTGTTCATCGCCCATGACCTCGCCGTCGTCCGGCACATGAGTGATCGCATCGTCGTCATGCATCATGGCAAAGTCGTCGAGCAGGGCGATGCGGATGAGATTTGCGAAAACCCGCGCCACGACTACACCCGGAAGCTGCTTGATGCTGTGCCGGTGCTCTAGCCGCCGCTCACCGCTCCCTGATTCACTTTTTCTGCTCCCATGACTCCGCTTTTTAGAAAATTCCTCGGCATGAACTGGCTGCTGGTGCTGAACATCGCCGGCCTCTGCGTCTTTGGCGTGTATGCCATCTTCAATGCCTCCGCGCACAAGGAGGAGGCTGAGTTCGCCCTTAAGTGGCGTGACCAGATTCGTTGGGTGATGTATGGCTTGCCCTTCTTCTTTGCCGCGTCACTGCTGGATTACAAATGGGTGCGTTGGGCTTGTCTGCCGATGTATCTGGCGGGCATCGGCGGCCTTGTCGCGGTGCTTGCGATTGGCGTGGAAATCGGCGGCAACAAGGCGTGGATTCGCGTGGGCGGCATGATGGTCCAGCCCTCGCAGTTTGCGATCATGTCCGGCATTCTCATGCTGGCGGTGATCTTTGGCGAGTTACCACGCATGCTGCCCGCCTTCCGGCGGCCGTGGTTGCGCATCCTCGCCGCAGGCATGCTCGCTGGTGTGCCCGCCGTGATGGTTATCAAGGAGGACTTGGGCTCCGGCCTCGTCTGGGGGCCGGTGTTTCTCTCCATGATGCTCGTGGGCAGCATTCCGTTCCGCTATTTGATCACGCTGCTGCTGGGTGTCATCAGCGTGGTGCCGCTGGTCTATGTCTTTGCCCTCAAGCCCTACCAACAGGCCCGTATCAACTCGACCTGGTACATGGCCACCAATCAGTTGGATAAGGTCAATCTGCAGGATGAAGGCTGGGTGGCCAAGCATCTGCAAATCGCCATCTCCACCGGTGGCTTGGAAGGCAAGGGGCCGGAATCCAAGAAAGTGCCGGATCAGGCATCCATCCACCGCACCTTTTTCCCGCATGAGTCGATCAACGACTTCATCTTTGGCGTCATCGGCGAGGAGTTTGGCTTCCGTGGCTGCGTCCTGGTGCTCTCAGGCATGCTGCTACTGCTGCTACAGAGTGTGTTTGTGGCCTTCTGCGCCCGCGATCAGCTAGGGCGGCTGATTGTCGTCGGCGTGGTGGCGATGTTCTTCGTCCACACCTTTCAAAACGCGGGCATGAACCTCGTCATGCTGCCGGTCATCGGCCTACCCATGCCCTTCATCAGCTACGGCGGCACCTTTGTCATCGTGACGCTCTTTCTCATGGGCATGGTGCAAAGCGTCTGGGTCCACCGTAACATCTCCTCGGTGAAAAAATCGCGCTCCGTGAACGGCCAGCGCGAAGAAGAGGAGGAATGATGCCTGACATCGTCCTTGCCACGCTGAACGCGAAATACATCCACAGCTCCTTCGGGCTGCGCTACCTGCTGGCGAACCTGGGGCCGCTGCGGGAACGGGCCTGCATCGCCGAGTTTGTGATCAATCAGGCACCGCTGGAGATCGTGGAGGCCGTGCTGGCGCTGGAACCGAAAGTCGTGGGCTTTGGGGTGTACATCTGGAACGTGGTGGAGACGACGGTGGTGCTAGGCATGCTGCGGCGGCTGCGGCCGGACCTGCGCATCGTGCTGGGCGGGCCGGAGGTGTCCTATGAATGGGCGGGGCAGCCGATCGTGGCGCTGGCTGACCATGTGATCACCGGCGAAGCGGATCTGAAGTTTGCCGAAGTGTGTGCGGTGCTGCTGGGCGATGACGCGACAGCCCTGGCGGCGCTGCCGCAGGTGATGCCCGCCGGATTGCCGACGCTGGAGCAACTGGCGCTGCCGTATGATTTGTACACGGAGTCCGATCTGGCTCATCGCATCCTCTATGTGGAGGCCTCGCGCGGTTGCCCGTTCACCTGCGAGTTTTGTTTGTCATCGCTGGATGTGCCGGTGCGGGCCTTTGCGCTCGATGAGTTTTTGGCGGCGATGCAGGGCCTGCTGGACCGTGGGGCGCTGACGTTCAAGTTCGTGGACCGCACCTTCAATCTACACCTGCCGACGAGCACGGCGATCCTGCATTTTTTCCAGGAGCGCTGGCGCGAGGGGATGTTTCTGCACTTTGAAATGGTGCCAGACCGATTGCCGGAGGCGTTGCGTGATTTGATTCGCGAGTTCCCGGCGGGCGCGGTGCAGTTTGAGGT
>JBDNIB010000580.1:0-3978 GCA_041688535.1 Prosthecobacter sp. | reverse complement strand
ACTTTCCGGCGAGTCTGTCGATCTCGGCCCTTTCGCTGATCTTCTTCCACAGCCGCCGCTTCTCGACCTCCAAGATGACACGATGCACAAAGACCAACTCCGGTTCTTCAAAGGAGTCGAGCGATCGCACAAGCTGCTGCTTCAAGTTCTTTGGGATGGGCTGCTCAGCGGTTGTCATGCTGCATTCTAAGCGCCGCCACTTCAATTTCCAGCCACATTTCCCATCATGCTGAACGCCATCGTCACTTGGGCGCTGAATATGCGCGTGCTCGTCGTCGCGGTGGCGGTGGCGCTGCTGTTTGTCGGCATCAATGCCACGAAAAACGCGCCGTTAGACGTGTTTCCTGAGTTCGCGCCGCCGCTGGTGGAGGTGCAGACCGAAGCACCGGGACTTTCGACCGAGGAGGTTGATTCTCTCGTTACCGTGCCGCTGGAGAACTCGCTGAACGGTCTGCCGTTCCTCAAAACGCTGCGCTCGAAGTCGGTGGTCGGTTTGTCGTCAGTCGTGATGATTTTCGACACCGGCACGGACATCCTCAAAGCGCGGCAACTCGTGCAGGAGCGGCTGAACCTCGCACAGAGCCGGCTGCCCACCGTCGTGCGGCCACCGGTGCTGATGGCACCGTATTCGTCGCTAAGTCGCGTGATGAAAGTCGGCCTCACGTCGGCAACACTGTCGCAAATGGAAATGAGTGAACTTGCCCGCTGGACGATGCGTCCGCGGCTCATGTCCGTGCGTGGAGTCGCCAATGTGGCGATCTGGGGCCAGCGTGACCGGCAGTTTCAGGTGCTGGTCGATCCACAACGTCTGCGTGCCGCCGGGGTGACGTTGGATGCGATCACGAAGGCCGCTGGCGATGCGGCCGTGATCAGCGCTGGCGGATTCATCGATACGCCGAACCAGCGCCTCAGCGTCGCGCAACTCGCGCTGATCAGCACGCCGGAGGATCTGGCGCGCACGGTCGTCGAGTTCCGCAATGGCGCGCCGATTCGCCTGGGGGATGTCGCCGAGGTGCAGATCGGCCATCAGCCAGTGATCGGTGATGCAGTCATCAATGATGGTGATGGCATTCTCTTGATCGTCGAAAAGCAGCCCTGGGGTAACACGCTCGATGTGACGCTGGGCGTTGAAAAAATGCTCGAAGAAATGAAGCCTGCGCTGCCAGGCATGACGGTGGACAGCACCATTTTTCGGCCAGCGACGTTCATTGAGCTTTCCATCGATCATCTCACCGAAGCGCTCTGGCTCGGCTGTTTGCTCGTCGTGATCGTGCTCGCGCTGTTCCTCGGCGACTGGCGCACCACGATCATCAGCGTAACCGCCATTCCGCTATCGTTGGCGATCGCGCTGATCCTGCTGCGCTGGCGTGGTGAAACGATCAACACGATGATCCTCGCGGGTCTCATCATCGCTCTGGGCGAAGTGGTGGATGATGCCATCATCGACGTGGAAAATATCCTGCGCCGCCTGCGCCAGCATCCAGACAAACCGCGTCTCAAGGTCGTGCTGGAAGCCTCGCTCGAAGTGCGCAGCGCCGTGGTGTACGCCAGCGTCATCATCGTGCTCGTGTTCGTGCCGGTGTTCTTCCTGCCGGGTCTTGCTGGCACGTTTTTCCGACCGCTCGCGATGTCCTACATCCTTGCCATCACCGCTTCGCTCGCTGTGGCACTCACCGTCACTCCGGCATTGTGTTTGCTGTTGCTCAAAGTCAAACAGGGTGCGCACCGCGACGCCTTGGTCTCGCGCGGTGTGAAGGCGGTGTATCGCTCCATCCTGCCGGTGTTCGCCAAAAGCCCCTGGATGGCGATTCTCTTCCTACTGCTCGCGTTCACCGGCACGGGTTGGGTTTGGCACACACAATTGAAGGAAGAGTTCCTACCCAGCTTCAAGGAACGCGATTTCCTCATGCACTGGCTCGAAAAACCGAACACCAGCGTCGAAGCGAGCAAACGCATCACCAAGGCGGCGGCGCATGATCTCATGGCCGTGGACGGCGTGCGCAATCAGGGCGCGCACATAGGCCGCGCCGAGGTGGCGGATGAAGTCGTCGGCCCGGACTTCACCGAACTGTGGATCAGCATCGCTCCCGAAGCCGATTACGACGGCACGATCAAGCAGGTGCAGGCAGTTGTGGACGGCTATCCCGGCCTCACGCGCGATTTGCTCACCTTCCTGCGCGAACGCATCAAGGAAGTGCTCACCGGCGCGAGCGCCAGCATCGTGGTGCGCATTTTCGGGCCGGATCTCGATGAGTTGCGCGACAAAGCTGCTGAAGTCGGTGGCGTGCTCAAAGACGTGTCCGGTGTGAGTGCTTTGAAGGTCGAATCGATGGTGCTCGTGCCACAGATCACGGTCAAACTGCGCCCTGAATCGGCCGCGTTGCACGGTCTCACCGCCGGGCAGGTGCGGCAGGCCGTGACCACGCTCATCAGCGGGCGCAAGGTCGGCGAGGTCTATCAGGATCAGCGCGTGCATGATGTCACCGTCTGGAGTCTGCCCACGGTGCGTGCCGATTTCACCACGCTGCGCGAACTCCTCATCGCCACGCCCTCCGGTGGCCATGTACGCCTCGCGGATGTGGCCGATCTCGCCATCGTGCCGACGCCGAACGCGATCAAACGCGAAGGCGCTTCACGTCGCATCGACGTGACCTGCAACGTCACTGGCCGCGCACTCGGCGACGTCGCCCGAGAAATCGAAGAGCGCATCGCCAAGGTGCCCTTCAAAGCGGGCTACCACCCCGAGATCCTCGGCGAATGGGCCGAGCGCCAGGCCGCGCAGAGCCAGCTCGGCTGGCTCGGACTCGCTTCGCTCGCAGGCATTCTCGCCTTGCTGCTGGCCGATTTCCAATCCCCCCGACTCGTCGTGCTCATCGCCCTGACGCTGCCGTTCGCGCTCATTGGCGGCGTCATGGCCGCGTGGTTCAGCGGCGGCGTGCTCTCACTCGGTTCGCTCGTCGGTTTCGTCACCGTGCTCGGCATCGCCGCGCGCAACGGCATCTTGCTCGTCAGTCATTACCGCCATCTCGAACAGGAAGAAGGCCAGACCTTCGGCCTGCCGCTCGTGCTGCAAGGCAGTGAAGAACGGCTCATCCCGATTTTGATGACCGCTGCCACCGCCACGCTAGCTTTGCTGCCCCTCGTCCTCAAAGGTGACGTTCCCGGCAACGAAATCGAACGTCCGCTGGCCCTCGTCATCCTCGGCGGTCTCGTCACCAGCACATTGCTCAATCTATTCTTGCTGCCAGCCTTGTACGCTCGGTTTGGCAAGGTCGCCCGCCAGCAAACGTCTTGACGCCCGTGAGCCGCGCCACGTTAATCCACGCCGTTGTGAAATCGCTGCCGACATACGTCCTGCTTCTCCTGTTTCAGTGCTGGGCGCACTGTTCCATGAGCCAGTATGGTGCCTACATGGAGGATCAGAGTGCGGATCAAACCTCTTGCCCGACCGATGGTGGCTGCGTCTGCGATCTTCTCTCAGATGGCACGACGTTGACTTCGCCCGTGAGCGTGAATCCGGTGGTTCTCAGGCTCGAATCTGAGCTGCCCGTGCCAGATGCGGTCGCTGCCAGCGTGGTTTCGGCGACGATCTCGTGGCTGCCGGAATATGCGCCGCCACCGCGAGGGCGATTGTGTGAGTTTCTGGCCAGCACGGCATGTCCCGTGCGTGGTCCTGCGTGCCTGTAGGCTTGAGATCTGCCCGCGCCTGCCGCCAACGAGCGGTGATGTGCTGTGCGGGATTGATCTCACCACCCGTCATCACGGCTGTTTGCCGTGCCTGCTGCCTGCATCTGAAACTCACGCTTATCTCTACTCTGTCATTTGATTTAAATTTCTTCATCAGGCCATAGTGGTGGGCGGTCGGCGCGGGTTTTTCGCCGGCGCTGCACTTGATCACGCTCGCGCTTTTTAATGCGGCTTTCCAGCATCGCTCGCACTTCTCTCACCTGCGGACTGCCCTGACCGCGCTGCGGCAGT
>JBDNIB010000579.1:0-2539 GCA_041688535.1 Prosthecobacter sp. | reverse complement strand
TCCAGCAGCAGGTCGCGCCACTTCTCCGGGTGCTGGCGCACTTCCTCCCAGCTTTTCGCCCCCACAGCGCGTGGAATCACCGGGTGCTCCATCACTTTGTCACCCACCCACTGGATCATCTGCTCCGGCTCCAAGATCGTCGGGGGCGAGAGTCCCACCACGACTTGCAGCCGCGTGGACAGTCGTGCGAGGGCGTCGCTGTCGTCTGATTTGGCCAGGTCCTCATGGCAGGCAAGCCATAACACGGTGCAGGCCCCCGCTGAGATGCCGTAGCCGCCGAATCGCTGCGGATCGAGCCGCCACTCTACCGCCTTACCACGAAGAAACTGCACCGCCGGCGCCGCGTCATGCCACGGCGCAGGCATGATGGCCATGCTGGTGAAACGGTAGTTCATGGAGGCCACGGAGATGCCCTTGTCGAGCATGGCCTTCAGAACTTTCATTGGCAGGTCCGTCTTGTTGCCGCCGGCCCAGCCGTCGCCGTGGACGAAAATGAGCAGTGGCATAGGCGTGTCAGATTTTGCCTGCCAGAGATCCAGTTTGTGGCGTTCGTGCGTCCCGTAGCTGATGTCGGCGAAATCCGCAGGCGGCAGAGCGCCTTGGGCGACGGCCGATGCCATAACGAACAGAAAAAGAAACGTCTTCATGCGGGTGGTGTGGCCGTGACGGCGGCGGTGTAGGAGTCTTTGAGCGTGGGATCGGTCTGCGTGTGGCTGCCACGATAAACGAAGAGCAGACCAAGGCGCGCGTGCTCGGTCGTGTTCGGCGCGGAGTGATGAATCGTCTCGCACTGATGAATCGTGGCGTCACCGGGAGCCAGGAGACCGCAAAATTGTTCAGTGAGCGGCACATCGGGCGCTGTGGCCAGACCGATGCTGTTACCGCGCACGCCACTGGGCTTCGTGGGCTGCATACCGTGCTGGTGCGAGCCTTTGACGAAAAACACCGGGCCGTTCGCTTCGGTCACAGCATCAATCGCGACCCACACGGTGAGCATGTCCGGCGGTGTCTGACAGAAGTAGGCGTTGTCCTGGTGATACGGCACGCCAGAGCCGATGCGGGCAGGTTTGTTGAACGTCTCGACGCCCACCAGCACGGGATCGCCATGCACGAGCGGGGCGATGAAAGCGCGAATGTCCTCACGCTCGCCGAGTGCGCGGAAGAAGGCGTTGTACTTCTCCAATCGCCAGAGATTGCGCACCGTCTGCTCGTCCTTTTCAAAGGTGCTGGCATCGACGGGCTGTGCGTCGAGATCGTCGCGAATGTAGCGCTCAAGTTCGGCTCGCACAGCGGCTACTTCGGCGGTGTTGAGAAGCTGACGAACGAGGACGACACCGTCGCGTTCGTATTCTTGAAGCAGATGGGTTGTATCAAAAGTGTTCATGGGTATGGGAGTGGTGGAGAGTGATTCACGGCATCAGTCGCAGCAAGAAAGCGGCTGCGGCAGGGTAGGCATCATCCGGCGCACGATGACCGAGCGAGGTGCCGATGGTGAGATGCACCGGCACGAGCGTCAGCTCAGGCCGCTGCTTCCGCGTGGTGGCGACGAGACGGCGCGCGAAGCTGATGCAGTCATCCGTGCTCACCCGCTCGTCCGTGTTTCCAATGCTCATCCAGACCGCACGTCCCGCCAGTTTGTCGAGATGCTGATCCAGGCAGACCTGAGCGACCTGCGCCGGTGTGACACCCGCGAACTCTTGCAACGCCAGCGGATTTGTCACCGGCGCGATGCCGATCACCGCCTTGATGCGTGGTTCCGCTGCGGCGAAATGCAGGGCGCAAAAACCGCCACGCGAGATGCCCTGTACGGCAATGCGCTGCGGATCGGTGAAACCTGTGGCGATCAAGTGATCCAACACATCGCGGCAGTGCTCGACATACGGCTTCATATAATCCGTGCCCTGTTTGCAATGCACCGCCCAACCGCCGAGACTGGAGGGATCACCAGGTTTGATCTGGTAGCCTTCGCAGGCGGGATCGAGCACCACATAGATCCAGCCGCTCCTGGTCAGCGTATCACCCGCCAGCGTGAAATAGCGCGATTTGTTCGTCAATCGAGTCGATCGAGCCGCCAATGATGAACAGCGTGGGCGCGGGCTTCACCGGCTTCTCAGTGTGCATCGCATAGTGAGTGCCGCGCTGGGTTTGCATCACTCGCAGCGGCAGCGGCTCATCCGTCGCCAACACGCCGGAGGTGGCGGCCAGGAGCGTGATCAAGGCTGTCGTGAGTGCGTTTGCAGTCATGCGATCGTTTTGGCGAGAGTGTCATTGTTCATGGCTTCGAGTTCGGCAAACAGCGCCGGATCATTGAACGTTAGCGCGGCGAGGGCTTGATCAAAATGCGCGGGTGTGCGCCCCCCGACGAGCACGGAGGCGATGTCCGGCTGATGCAGCGCCCAGGCGAGCGCGAGATGCGTCTGCGCGTGCCCGGTGTGCGCGGCGACCGCCTCCAGACGTGCGAGACGACTCCACGCCGCGTCGTGAAAATAGGCGGCCTGATGTCCCGGCACGAGATCGAAGCGCGAGCCTGGCTGCACTT
>JBDNIB010000578.1:0-2651 GCA_041688535.1 Prosthecobacter sp. | reverse complement strand
CATTGATAATGAACGATCACGTCACTGCATGAGCCCGAAAAATAGCCGTCTGAGGTCATCTCAGAAGACTCTGAGGTCATCGCAGAAGACTCTGAGCTTCGTTCAGAAGACTCTGCGGTCGTCGCAGAAGACTCTGAGCTTCGTTCAGAAGGCTCTGCGGTCGTCTCAGAAGACTCTGAGGTCGTCTCAGAAGACTCTGCGGTCGTTTCAGAAGACTCTGAGGTCATCGCAGAAGACTCTGAGCTTCGTTCAGAAGGCTCTGAATTCTGGTCAGAAGACTCTGGGGTCAGCTTAGAAAGGCCTTTTTGCATGGCTTGAAGGGACTGGGGGGTCAGGGTGCAACTGCTTGACAATGTGGCCTTCTTTCACGCTGGGGCAGCATGGCATCCCGCCGATAACCGCTCCACGAGATCCATCCGCGCGCGATAGATCCATCCGCGCGCGATAGAGTGACAGACACTTGGCTTTATTCGTCGGAGCAACGCAAGAAAGGGTCAGGGGTCAATTCTTGACAGGTGTGGCCTTAACCGAGTGCTATTCGTGTCCGTCCCTTTATGCTTGATGCGTCCCGCCAACCACCGCTCCACGAGATCAAGCCGCGGGTCGATGCGGCGCACCAGCGCCTTGGAGGAACTGAGTTGAAGTTCGAGTTTGGGGTGCGGGTCGTCGCTGATGAATCCGGGTCTTACTTCTTCACCCGATACAAATTCCCTTCCGTGCGTATCAACAGGTCGGAACCGATGACGGCATAGGAGGCGAGGGATTTCTCGGCGAGATCGTTTTTGGCGAGGATTTGGAAGGTCTTGCCGGGTTTGATGACGATACCGACACCCTTTTCGTCCTGGAGGTAGAGCTTGCCATCGGCGACGAGCGGGGAGGCGGAGATGGGGCCGGTGCAGCGTTCGGAGTAGTGGACCTGGCCGGTTTTGGCATCGGCACAGGTGAGGATGCCGTTGTCGGCGATGAAGTAGAGTTCGTCGCCGATGACGACCATGCTGGGGTCATGCGGCGCGGCCTTGTCGATGGTCCAGGCGAGATGGGTGCTGGAGACATCACCTTTGCCGTCGGCTTTGATGGCGAGCACGAGCGCTTTGTCGAAGCCGGTGCTGAGGAAGATGAGGCCGTGGGAGAAAACGGGACGCGGGACGACGGAGTAGCCCTGATCGTAATTGAAATGCCAGATTTCGCTGCCGTCTTTGGGATTGAGCGCGTTCACCACGCCGCTGCCGGGGGTGATGAGCTGCGGCTGGCCGTTCACGTCAATGAGGAGCGGGGTGCTGAAGGAGAACTTCTTTTTCGCGTCGGACTGGCGGGCGAAGACCCAGCGTGGTTTGCCGGTGGTTTTGTCGAGCGCGATGACCTTGGGATCAGCTTCGGCATCCGCATTGAAGATGAGCAGGTCTTCAAACAGCACGGGGCTGCCGCCATTGCCATGCACAGGGGCATACGCGAAGTCCGGCGTCTTCCAGAGCGTGCTGCCGGTGGTGGCATCCAGGCAGGCGGTACCGAGGTGGCCGAAGTGGACGTAGAGCTTGCCGTCCTCATAAACGGGCGTCGGGCTGGCGTGGCTGTTTTTCCGATGCGCGCGTGGTGCGGCAGCGGTGAAGATTTCCACATCCCAAACGGGTTTGCCGGTGGTGGCGTCAAGCGCCAGCGCGTGCAGGGAGCGGTCAGCCTTCGGATCTTCCACGCCGCCGACGGGCAAGGCGGAGGTGAGGAAGATGCGATCACCGATCACCACCGGCGAAGACCAGCCGACGCCCGCGATGGGTGCTTTCCACGCAATGTGCGAGGTCGGACTCCAGGTCAGCGGCAGATTCGTCGCCTCCGAGTGGCCTTGGGCGGTAGGGCCACGGAATTCGGGCCAGTCGGCGGCGGTGAGGACAGAAGTGGAAAAAAGGAGAGCGAGGGTGATGCGCATGAGGCGGAGAGAACGCGGTGAGGGCGGGGACGTTTGCAAAGATCGCCGCCCACCTCGTAGCGGCGGGCGTCAGCACGCCGGTCTGGGGGAAAGCGTGGCGGCAGGGACGCTCGTGGCGGAAAACTCACGTTTTCCGCTACGGGGGGGATTGCGGCAGGCTTGGCTCATGGTAGCGGCGGGCGTCAGCACGCCGCTCTGGGAGAAAGCTTGGCGGCAGGGGCGCTCGAAAAGGAAAACTCACGTTTTCCGCTACGGGGGGGATTGCGGCAGGCTTGGCTCATGGTAGCGGTGGGCGTCAGCACGCCGGTCTGGGGGGAAAGCGTGGCGGCAGGGACGCTCGTAGAGGAAAACTCACGTTTTCCTCTACGAGGGGAGGTTTGCGGCAGGAAGCGGTCGCGAGCGCCAAGCACGGCGGCTCAGCCGAGCGGCTTGACATCCGACTCCGCGCCTTAAACAATGGCACCATGCAACTCACGCTCACCGGTCCCATTGAGGCATTCATTCAGCGCCAGCTCGCGCAGGGCTACAAGGACGCCGATGAGGTGGCGCGTCAGGCGCTGCTGCGCTGGATGAGCGAGGAATCCGACACTCCGCCGCACATTCAGGGACGGCTTGATGAGGCGGCCCAGGGGCGCTTCGTCTCGGGTGATCGCGCGAACATCCAACGCATCATCGCCGCCGCCTGATGTCTGTTCGTTATGATGAGTGTGACTATGTGTTTTGCGATTTG
>JBDNIB010000577.1:0-2544 GCA_041688535.1 Prosthecobacter sp. | reverse complement strand
GCCGACAACGTGGGTGACAATGTGGGCGACTGCGCTGGCATGGCGGCGGATGTGTTTGAAACTTACGCGGTGAGCTTGATCGGCGGCGTGTTGGTCGGCCATCTCACGGTGGGCACTGAGGCCTCGGTGATCTATCCTTTCGTGTTGTGCGGCCTAGCCATCATCGCCTCGCTGATCGGCATTGGCTGGGTGAACTTCGTGAAGCAGGAGGCAACGTCCTCGCTGGTCTGCGGGGTGGCGGTTTCTGGCATCATCGCCTCCGGTTTGTTCTGGTGGGCCACCTCGTCGATCTTCGGCGCAACGCTCAAAATCGGTTAACTCGTCGTTCCCAGTGTGAACATCTTTTACTGTGCGGCCATCGGCTTGATCATGACCTTGGTGGTCGTGTGGATCACGAACTACTACACGAGCACGCACCACAAGCCGGTGCGTCTGATTGCGAAGGCGTCTGAGACTGGGCACGCCACGAATATCATCGCGGGCATCAGCATCGGACATCAGGCCACATTGCTGCCGGTGCTGGCCATCGCGGCCTCCATCTGGGGCTGTTTTGATCTGGCGGGTTTGTATGGCATCGCGATCGCGGTTGTTTCCATGCTGAGCCTGTCCGGCATCATCATCTCGCTGGATGCCTTCGGCCCGATCACCGATAACGCGGGCGGCATCGCCGTCATGTCCGGCTTGCCTGAGCAGGTGCGCAAGATCACCGACGAACTCGACGCCGTGGGCAACACGATGAAGGCAGTGACGAAGGGCTATGCTATCGCCAGCGCCGGATTGGCCGCGATGGTGCTGTTCGGTTCGTATGTCGAGGAGTTGAAAGCATTTTTAACACCTCCTGGCGGCGTTGCTCCTGACATTCGCTTTGACCTGACGGATCACCGCGTGGTCATCGGCATGTTTGTCGGCGGCCTGCTGCCCTTCCTGTTCACCTCCTTTTGCATGAGCGCGGTGGGCAGCGCTGCCGGTGCCGTGGTGCGCGAAGTGCGCCGCCAGATTACCGCGAAGCCGGGCATCCTCAATGGCACAGACATTCCTGACTACGCGCAATGTGTGGACATCGTGACCAAGGCCGCACTAGGCCAGATGATCCTGCCAGCGCTGCTGCCGCTGATTTTTGTGATCGGCATGGCCTACGTCGGCATGGAGGCGCTGGGCGGCGTGCTCATCGGCACCATCGTCACCGGTTTGTTTGTTGGCATTTCGATGACCAGCGCCGGTGGTGCCTGGGACAACGCGAAGAAATACATCGAGGAAGGCAATCACGGCGGCAAAGGCAGCTTGGCTCACCAAGCCGCCGTCACCGGTGACACCGTGGGCGATCCTTACAAGGACACCGCCGGACCGGCCGTGAACCCGATGATCAAGGTGGTGAACATTCTCGCCATCCTGATCATCCCGATCGTCTTCAAAAAGTAACCGCGTGTCAGTCTGGAATCAGCGTTTGATTCCATGCGGCCGGGGCAGCACTGTGAGCGCCGAGTGACAGCCCGACCTGACAACAATCTCCGCATCGCCATCACCGGCTCGCTGGTGGTGCATGCCCTGATGTTTATGCTGCTGGCGTGGGTGTTTGCCGGTGAGGCCGCCAGCAGGCTGTGGCGGCAGGCCTCTGCGGCACCGAAGGAAAAAGAAATCGTCCTGCTGTTCCCGGAGCAGCTCATTCCTGAACCGCCGCCAGTGGTGCCATTACCGCCACCACCGGCCCCAAAGAAGGAAGTTTACATCCGCACGGCGCAGAATGAACGCGCCGCGAACGCACCGAAGAACGCCGCCATCATTTCAGACCGCAACACCACGGCTGCCACAGTCAAGGCACCGTTTCCAGACGCCACCGAGCCACTGCCCACGATGGATGGCTTGAAGCTGCCAACGCGGGATCTGGCGGATCGCGATCATCGCGACGGCGAGATCAAGGACGACGCCCAGCCCAAGACGCCGCAGGGTGCCCCCGCCATGCTGCAACCGCAGCCCCCCTCACCACCGCGTCCGCCCTCCATCGTCAAGCCCAAGGATGCTGCCCCGCCACCGCAGCCGAAGGTGCCGCCGCAAACCGTTGCCAAGGCCGTGCCGGAATCGACGCCACTGACCAAGATGATGGAGGAGGCGGACAAAGCGCTGGCCAGTGTGGACAAGAACCGCCTTTCCATTGAGGTGAAGAAGGCGGAAATGGTGCCAGACACACCGCCGATGCCGCAGCAGCCAGCGCCGCAGACGCCTCCGGCCCGCGAAACCGCCCAGGCCATGCCGGAGTCGCCGGATCAGCCGGTGCCAAAGGCGATCCCGGTGATGGAAGACCCGATCACGCGCACCACCCGCAATCAGGACGCGGATGCCTTCACGCCATTCACACGCACGACGCAGACGAAGGGAACGCTCTCAAATCGTGGTAACGAAGCCGCCGTCGATGCCGAAGAATCGCCCAAGGGCCGCTACATCCGCCAGGTCACCGGGCAGGTGGAAAAGAAATGGCACCTCTACCGCCTCCTGCGTCGCGATGGTGTCACCTACGGCAGCCTGAAAATCGTTTTTTATGTGAACAAG
>JBDNIB010000576.1:0-8097 GCA_041688535.1 Prosthecobacter sp. | reverse complement strand
CGCTCGCCAGCTCCGCATTGTCACCGCCCAGTGTCAAGCCGGTACCTAGCAGCGTCACGATGTCCGCCTCCGACAGCGGTGGCGAGCTGGTAAAGCGTGTCTTGGGATCCGCTATATCGCCATACACATACAGCGTGATATCATTGCTTCCCACGCGGGATTCACCGCGCACATCCAGCTTGGGCGTGAATGGATTGTCAGGATCCATCGTCACCACGCCCTTCGTGATTTTCAACAGGCTAAATGGCAGCTTTAACACCATGCGGTCCACATTGGCAAATCCCGTCACTCGCGGCGCAGCTCCCGTGCCACCCAGTGCGATGTCCGCAGAGATCGCACCGTTCATCAGATTCCCCGCGATCACTACCGGGTCCTTCGTCTTCACTTCCACATCAAATGTCCAATCTTTCAGCAGCGGCGGCAGCTCTAGGTTTGAATCGATCTTCGAGGTCGAAGGCGGCGGCGGCGGCAGTTTTTCGCCCTGCTGAATCAGGCCGGTCACATTTGGCAGCAGGTCCACTTCCTGGAAGACGCGTCCACGCACCGCCTCCACGGTGCCGCTCACATGCGCCGCTTTCAAACTGCCCACGCAGATGATGTCCGCGTTCGCGCGCACGCTTGAGGTCGGATTGCGAAATACCAGCGCCTCACGTGCGGCCAATTGCACGTCAAACTTTGGGTCCTGCGTGTTGGCAGCATCAATCATTCCGCTCAAGTGTATTTTACCACCTGCCAGTGTCACCGTGATGTCTTCCAGCGTTGCCTTGCGGTCATGCGTGTTTATTTTCACCCGTAGATCACGCACGCTCGGCATCTCCGCGCTCACGAAGTCGATGACACTCGCATTCACATTGAGTACAGAATCCAGCAGGGGTGCCTGCACGGTGCCGCCCAGAGTCGCGTGCAGTTGCAGCTTCGCCGCCGCTGACTTCACAATCTCCGGTACAAACTCGCGCGCAAAGCTCAAATCGCTCTCCGGCAGGTCGAGTGTGGCCTTTAGTGGCAGATCCATGACGCGTTTCGGCTGTTTCACCAAATCCGCCAATACCACCGGCACCTCCGCTTTCAGCGTCAGCGGTTGCAGCGGTGCCTGCACCACTTTCCCAGCGAGTTCCAGCCGGTGCGCCTTCAGCGTGATCAACAAATCGACCGTGGCCGGTTGAAACGACTTCGTCAGTCCGGGAAGCCGCAGGTCCTGCAAATCCACTTTCACCATCCCTGCTGCCGTATTCAGTCTGCCATCGATTTTCACCTCTACGCTCAGAATTCCCGGCGGCACATCCTTCACGCCGGCTGCAGTGGCGATTTCATGAATCGGCAGTTTCTGCGCCGTTAAAGTCACCTCCAGCGGCACGCCATTGGCCACGTCCGGCTGCAAAATATCGAACGGCACACGTGCATGCCCACTCATCAGTTGCCGCTCCTTTTGCCAAAAGCTCAACTCGCTCAAGTTCGCCTCTTTGTCCGTCACCTTGCCCTTGGCCAGCAGCTTCCACGGCCCCAGCACCGCTTGCAGTGTTTCGATCTGCGCCGTCGTGCCGACAAACGTCGTCTGCAACTTCACATCCGCCGCTTCCGGCATGCCCACAACTTTCACTTTCGCGGCCTGTATTTCCACGCGTCCCTCACCCCGCCATGGACTCGCATCGCCCTGCACATCCAGTTTCGCCATCACGCTCCCGCTTTCGATCTTCGGTGCCTTAAATACCTCCAGCATCGCGTTCAGCGCAGTCAGTTCCGGCAGCGTCACCGCACCCTCCGCGTCAAAACTCCACGGCGCTTCCAGCTTCGCCTTGCCCGTCAGTTCAATGCGGTTCTGCTCATCCACGAGCATGCGAAACGTTTCGAGCAAAGCTTCACCCTTCGCCGCCTTCACTGTCATTTCGACTGCTGGCAGCGGCGCATCGCCGAACCGCCCGTCCTGCACGCTCAAATCGACCTCCGCATCGAGTTTCATCACCTCATTCGCGCTGAAGGCCGCCTTGCCCGTCATCAGCACCTTCGCCGTCACCGGTTTTTCCAATGGCGGCAGCCCCACGGTCGCCATCAAGGTCATGGGATCATCCACCTGCACCTTCCACGTCGCTGTCACCGGCATCGCATTTTCCATCGTCATCGCGGCATATGCCTCCACGCGATTTCCTGCTCCCAGCATCAGCGCGGGCACACTCAGCTTCGCCTCCTTGCCATCCAGGCTCACATCCACGCCGAGTTGCGGCAGTTTGTAGTTCTCAAAGCCCAAATCCGTGCCATCCACATGCGCCACGACCTGCGTTGGCGTGGCACCGATGCCCTGCGCATCCACCTTCAGCTCCATCACACCACGTACCGGCGGCGGTTCCATCAGCAACTGCGTCACATCGGCAAGGTTAGCCTTCACCTTGGCCGTCCACGGCGATTTCATCACATCCTCGGTGAGCTTCGCTTCGAGTTCCGCCGTCACTTCATTCACACCGCGTGAAATCTTCAGCTCCTGCACCCGCGCCACGCCATTTTTGACCTCTAGCGTTGTCGTGATGGAGTCCACCAGCACACCCGCTGCCCGCACATCAGGAATGCTGAGCTTGCCATCCGCCATCAGCGTCAGTGGTTGCGTTGGATCGCCCTCCGCGTGCAAATCCACACTCACCGGCCCGAACTCGATCCCTTCCGGCAGTTTCATCGCCAGCAATTCGCTTGATGCCAGATCACGCACCCGTACATCGACCTTCGTCTGCATGAGGCCACCATAAAGGCCGCGAGCCATCGATTCGACGACCACAGTGGCCTTGCCCATGGACGCAGCCAGTTTCACACTGGCTGCGTCCTTGTCCCATTCACTCAGATCGACCGCCAGTGAGTTCAATTTACCGCCATACGGCAGCTCGAGACCTTCAACCGCTAGCGTACGCGTCCCCCATTTCACCGCTGCCTTCACATTGGCGAGATGCACATCTCCCGGCTCAATTTTGAACTCTGCGAGTTCAAAAACACCCGGCATGCCTTCGCCAACCCGCAGGGTCAGTCCACGCACGGTGATCTTTCTGCCATCCGCCAGTGTCACCTCCGCATTCACGTTCTCGATGTCGATCGTCTTCGGCCACACGAGTGGTGGCGGTTTGCCAGATGAAGGCTGCTTCACCGTTACTTCCACTTTGTCCTCCTGCGACAGCTTGCGCAGGTCCAGAACTGCATCCACGTCCTTCAAAACCACACTATTCACATTATCGAAGCTGCGGGTCTTAACAAAGCTCCAGAAATCGTAGTCCACCGCGAGTTCGCCGATCTTTGCCCGCTCTACCAGCGAGCCACTGGCCTCAATCTCGCTGAGCTTCAAATCGCCCAGTAGCGAGCCATCAAACTTCCACTTGAATTGGATGCCCGCTATCTCCGCACCCTTTGATCCGCCATAACTCACGAGCCAACGCAGCAGCGGCTCGTGGAACACGACGATCAGTACTAGCAGCGCCACGCCTGCCAGCAGCAGTCGTTTGATCCATCGCCACCAGCGGCGTGGTCTTTTGGGGGAGACAGAAGGCACGCCCCTTCGATGCCGTAGAATGGAGTGACGTTCAATGCGCAGGGCGAAACCTTTTGCCCCTCACTCCGGTACTCGTCACAACGCCTGAACGCCATCTCCCTCTCCCCGCCCAGAATGCCAGTGCCGCACGATTCACTTCGGGGAGAGGGTTGGGATGAGGGGCCAGCAAATCATTTCGCCAACTCATCCGCCGTCCAGAACGCCACACGCTCCGTCGTGGCCGCACGCACCGCTTTGACCTGTTCCGGCGACACCGCCGTGGCCTTGTTGCTGAAATTCGCGCGCACATAGCTCAGCACATCGGCCATCTGCTGATCGTTCAGTCCCATCGGCGGCATCGGCAGCAACGCGAGCTGTTTGAACTCCTCGCCATTCACGCGAATCGGGCCGCTGAGGCCGTGCAGCAGCATTTTAATCAGTCGCTCCGGCGTTCCTGCCGCCCAATCGCTTGCTGCAATCGAAGGATAGATGCCAGGCAGGCCCTTGCCTTCCGGCTGATGGCAATTCAGGCAGAGCGCGTCATACACCAGCTTGCCCGGATGATCGGCCACTGCGGCTGTATTCGCGATTTTTTTCACATAGTCGGCATGCGCCGCGTTGCCGCCGAAGGTCAACTTCGCCAGCACCGGCTGGAACTGCGGCTTCAAACTTTTGACCACCTGCTTCAAAGCGTAGTCGATGAACCTGTCCGTCGGTTTGTCGAGCACCTGAGTTGCGACTTCGACTGCCTCGGGCTTTGCAATGTGCGCACATGCGACCACGGCCTCCAGGCGCACACGCGGATTTTCATCACGCACGGCTTGGGACAAAAATTCCAGCGACGTCGATGCTCGCGCACCATAAGCACGCACACGGGCATCCTTCGCATTCAGCAGACGCTTCACCAACTCGACACGCGGCGATTCATGCGCTTCAAACACGCCGCAAACGTCCATCAGCACACGTTCGTCATCATTCTTCGCGATGAACTCATCCGCCGCCTTCAGTGCCTCATCCGTCGGCGCGTCAAACAGCAATCGCTTCGCCTGATAACGCGCCCAGCGCTCGGGTGACTTCAGTTGTTCGAGCAGTTCCGCCGGGTTCATCTCCGCCAGCTTCGGTTGTTTCACAGGTGCGCGACCTTTGGCGGTGATGCGCCAGATGCGTCCATGTGAGCGATCACGACGTGGATCGGCATAGCTCGCCTGATAATGACCGATCACCGGATTGAACCAGTCGCAGAGATACATCGCGCCATCCGGCCCGATGCTCACATCCACAGGGCGAAACGAGGTGTCGCTCGATGTCACCAGCTTTGGCAACTGCGTGCTCTTGAAACCGGAGCCGTCATCTGCGAGGCGATGCAGCTCCACCACGCTGCCAAAATAGCCGCCGATCAGCGCGCAACCCTGAATGTCATCCGGCAGCGCCTTGGTGCCGATGAAATCGATGCTCGTCGTCTTCGGGTTCGTGTCAAAGAGCATGCCAATCGGGTGATACTCATCGGGATCGGCCAGCGCCACGAGTCCGGGTACACTGTAATAGCCTGCCGGGCGGTCGCCGCTTTTGTGGAAGACTTGGTTGTAATCATCAAACGCCACGCCCCAGCAGTTGTGGCCCGCCTTGCCACCGTTGAAGTAGCCTTCCATTTTCTGCGTGCGCGGATTCAGCCGCCACAGGCCCGCCTTTTCCAGTCTCGCGAGACCATGCGCCGTTTCTACGCGTGAGAACGCATGCAATCCCTGCGAAAACCACAGTGCGCCATCGGGACCATGGCAGATCGAGTTCGCGAGCTGATGCGTGTCGCCAATGCCGAAGCCGGAGAACAGCACGGTCTTCTCATCGGCTTTGCCGTCGCCATTCGTGTCCTTCAAATGCACGATCTGATCGAAGTCGCAGACATACACACCACCCGCGCCCGGTTCCACGCCCTGCACCATCGTCAGACCTTCCGCAAAGCGCGTGGACTTGTCCGCCTTGCCATCGCCATCCGTGTCTTCGAGCACGAGGATGAAATCGGACGGCTTGATGCCCGGCCTCGTCTGCGGATACGTCGGCGAGCAGGCGACATAGAGGCGTCCGCGCTCATCCCACGAGAACTGCGTCGGCTTCGCCACGCCTTCCACCTCGGAGGCGAACAGATTCATCTCATAGCCCTCCGCCACCGTAAAAGCCGCCATCTGCTGCTCCGGCGTGAGCACAGCTTCTGTCTTCATCGTTGGTAGTTCCGGCTTCAGCCGGTCCGGCGTTTCGCCCTTCGCCAGCGCATGAATCCGCGCATCCAATTCCGCGATCAGCGGCTTGCGCGCTTCAAAACTCTCCCGCAGCGACGGCGCATCCTGCGCGGGCTTGCCAAACATCTGCGTCACGCGGTCGCCATAGACGAACGACCAATTCGCCGGACGCCAGCAGTCGAACCATAGGCGATTTTTCTCCACAATCGCCGCCCGCAGCGCCGTGAGGTCATCGGCGTCGCTTGCAGAAGCTCCAAGCTGCTGTGCAATCTCACGCGCCACCACGCGCAAGCCCAGCTCGTTCAAATGCAGTCCGTCGTCGGTGAGGCGCGCTTTCGCGGCTGGAATTGACAGCGGCGTGAACAGATCGACAAAAACCGCCCCACGCTGCTTCGCCACCTCACGCACCGCCTCGGCATAGGCCTTCACATCGTCGTTTCGCTGCGTCAGGTTCGGCGCATGCGCTGCTGCCGACTTCTCAAACGGCATCGGCGACACCAGTACGAGACGCGGCGTGTGCGATGCAAACTGGTCCAGCAGCCGATGGTAAGCCGATTTGAACTCCGCGAGCCGCTTCACGCCATCAAAGGCCTCCACCTGCCCGAACTGGCAGATCACGAGGCCCGCGCCCACGGCATCGAGCTGAGACTTCCAGTCGCCAAAGTTCAAATCACGCCATTGCTCATACACGGTGTCGCCTTCCCAGGCCATTGAGCGAAAACGCGGCTGTTTCGCCGCAAAAGCCGTGCTGAGCACCGATTCAAGCTCTCCCGCCTTTTGATCGCGAACCAAGTTTTCCTGTCCTGCCATCACGATCACCTCATTCGCTTCTAGTGCGAACTTGCCATCCTGAAACGGTGCGTGTTGCACCACCGCAGCGCCCGGATTGCCGAAACGATTTAGCACGTCCTTTGCCTCCGGCACCATCGCATCCGGCAGCGCCTCGATGGTGATGTTGCGGAAGTAAATCTGCGCCTTGCACTTGCCATGAATTTGCAGCGCGATGAGGCCTTTCAGGTCGATGTTCGGCTCACGTTCGGTGTAGTCCACCGTGCGCACACCGTTCACAAAAAGCTGGATGCGCTGCTCCTCGGCGCGGATCTCATACTTGTTCCACTCGCCCGGCTTCTCCGATTTTTCGATCAATTCCTTCGCTGGTTGCAGCAGCATCTTCTTCCGCCGCGATTCATCGTACAGGCAGCCCGAATAACCCGCGCCGATGTCCGCCTGATAGCCGCTCATCTCATTCGGCGGCTGCGGAATACGCACACTGCGGAACTGCACGCCGCCGTTCACAAAGCCCTCCGTGCCCTCCAGCTTGTATTCCAGCCGCAGGATGAAATTCCGATACACCTTCTTCGCCGTCAGAAACTCATTCTGCGGATTCCCCTCCAGCGATCCGCCGACAATCACGCCATTCTCCACCCGCCAGACCTTCGTTGTTTCGCCCTCCCAGCCCTTGAGCGTCTTGCCATCAAACAGAGACACCGGTTCAGCGGCGGCGGAAACCAGTAGGACGAGAAAGGAAAGCAGTGTGAGGGTACGCATGGCAGGAGGAAAACTTGGGCGGATCAAACGTGACTGGCAGCCGTGTGCATGCGAAGAAAATCTCCTCCGCACCGTCCGGCCTGTGCTAACCTACCGGCGAACCTAAGCACCAACGTCATGTCCGCCGCCACCGCACGCAAATTGGAGATCGCCTACAGCTACGCCTTTCCGATGCAGTCACCGCCCCGCATCACCGAGGAGGAGTATGAGTCCATTCTCGAAGATTCTGAGAACAAACTGGAGTTTCGCGACGGCAAAATCGTCATGATGACGGGTGGCGGCTTCCATCACAGCCTGCTGAAAACCAACACGCTCACCCAATTCAACAACGCCTTCGCCAAACGCCCCTGCCGGGTACTCGACAGCGACATGAAGGTCAAGGTCGCCGAAACCGGCCTCAACACCTTCCCGGACGCCACGGTGGTTTGCGGCCCGCCTGAGTTCAAAGACGACCGGCGTACCACGTTGCTCAATCCCGGCATTCTGGTCGAGGTTCTCTCGGAGAGCACCGAAAGCTATGATCGCGGCGAAAAATTCCGGCACTACCGCCAAATTCCCTCGCTCAACACTTATGTCCTGATCGCCAGCGACCGCATTTGTGTCGAGGTGTTTGAGAAAGACGCCGCCAGTGACTGGAGATTGAGCACGTTCAACGGCCTCGATGCCACCCTGATGCTGCGTCATTACGACATCGCTATTCCACTGACCGATCTCTATGCGAAGATCGATTTCGTGGCGCAGGAGGACTGAACCGAAGCAACTTTCCGCAGGCAGACAGCTTTTGGGAGCGTATGAATCGTGATCACCATGCGCCTG
>JBDNIB010000575.1:0-6542 GCA_041688535.1 Prosthecobacter sp. | reverse complement strand
GCGCGGGTTCAATTCCCGCCCTCGCCTCCACTCGGAAAATCAAGGGTTTATGCGATTTTATGTCGTGACACAAGCACCCGCTCGCCAAGCACCATGAGTGCTTTTTGACATCTTGAACAGACTCTCTGGACTGCTCTCCTGCCCGCTGCCGATCCTGAATTCATGCTCAAATGATTCGTTCAGATCGAATTATTCCCAGCTCTTATGATTAGTGTGAGTCGAGTTGCCTAAATCTTCATATCAGTAAGGAGTGCGAATAAGCGCAACAAGCGGGTTCCACGCTGGATTGATAAGGGTTCCACGGGCGCTGGAGCTGTGAAGGCTTCCGGAAGTTTTTGTGAGCGGGCGGTAACAACTGGAGTTTGGCACAGGAGTTCTCAGTTTGAGCCGGTTTGTTCACGCTGCTGTTCACGGGTTGTTCGCAGTTGTTTTTGCAGGTCGGGATGGTCGAGCGCGGCTTGGGCGGCCTGGGTTTCGGCCTCTTTTTTGCTGTGGCCGGCACCGCGGCCGAGTTCCCTGCCCTGCCAGGTGACGCAGGCGATGAAGTTCTTGGCGTGGTCGGGGCCTTCTTCGCCGACGATCTGATAGAGCGGTGCTAGGGTGCTGACGGCCTGGATGAGTTCCTGGAGCTGGCCTTTGGGGTTGGTGTCCAGCGGGCCACGGCTGAGGGCTTCGAGATCTTCCGCAAAGAGGTGAGCGGAGAAGTGCAGCGCAGCGTCGCTGCCTGCATCGAGATGAATGGCCCCGGCAATGGCTTCGAGTCCGTCGGCGAGGGTGGAATCGCGATCGCGGCCGCCATTGGCCTCCTCGCCCCGGCCTATGCGCAGATGGGCACCGAGGCCGATGCGGCGGGCGATCCGGGCGAGCGCCTTGGTGGAGACAAGCTGGGCGCGGGCCTGGGTCAGCACGCCTTCATCAGCCTGTGGCAGGCGTTGGAACAGCAGGTGGGAGAGCGTGAGCTGTAGCACGGCATCGCCGAGGAATTCCAAGCGCTGGTTGTCGGCGAAGGCGCGTTGAGACTCGTAGCCGAGGCTGCCGTGGGTGAGCGCGAGCTGGAGCAGCGCAGGGTCGCGAAAAGTGTGTCCGAGAATGGTTTCCAGCGTGTCCATGCGTGGCGGAACTCATGCCGCTGGTTCACTGGCGCTCCAGTAAAAAATGGGGTGATCGACGGGATTCGAACCCGCAACAACCAGAATCACAATCTGGGGCTCTACCGTTGAACTACGACCACCATCTCGGAGAGAGGGCAGGATCATAGCGGTACCGGGTCGTTGCGCCAGCGAAAATTCAGGTGGGTGTCGCTGGTTCGGCTGGCTGGGTGTTTTGAGCATGAACGGCAGAATCATTACAGGCCCCAGTCCATTCCGCTTAGCAGTTGCTTTGCAACCAGCTTTATCCTCGCGGAGCAAATAGGAGGCCAAAAACCATGTGGGACTATCACAATGCCGTCCGCTCAAGTCGGCGGAACCACAGCCAGGGCAACGCAAACGCGGCGGTGGTGAGGACGGTGAGGACGCCGATCATCGCGGTCATGCCGAGGGAGATGAGGCCGCGATTGCTGCCGGTGGCGAGAGCGCCAAAGGCGAGTCCGGTGCTGAGGCCGCAGTAGGCGAGTGAGCGGCCGAGCGAGGCGACGCGGGCGCGGGTGATGCCCGGCTCCCGCAGCGCGTGCATTACGTGGATGGTGAAATCGAGGCCGAGACCGAGGCAGAGCGGCACCGCGCCCACGCTCATGAGATTCCACGTCAAACCACAGGCGCTCATGCCGCCGAGCAAGATCCAGCCGCTGGCCGCGAGGGTCAAAAAGGCGAAGAGGCGCTCCCGCCAGCCGTGAAACACCAGCAGGAAGAGCACGCAGGCGATGAGGACCGTAGGCACGCAGACACGCAAGATTTCACGCTGTAGCAGCGGCTCCAGCGAGGTGCGCAGAAAGGCCCAGCCGGCCGGATGCGCGCCAGGAATGGTTTCCAAGGTGTGCAGCACGGCCAAGTTTTCCAAGGTGTGGCCTGGGGCGAGGCGCACGGAGCCGATGGCCATCAGGCCGTGCTCAGGATGCTGCGAGACGATGCCGCCGAGATTCTCCAGCACGATGGGTTTGGGCCAGAGCGGCAGGGCGGTGCCAGCGGCGGACCAGTCCTGCCATTGCTGGAGGACGTTCTGCGTCAGGGCGAAGGCGACCTCGGTGAAGCCGGCGGCATCGACGGCCTGGCGGAGTGCGGCGGTGCGTGTGGCGAATGTTTGCAGCGCGGCCAGATTCGCGGTTTGAGCGGTGGCATCGGGAACGAGCGCGAGTGGCAGCAGTTGGCTTTCCACCGCGTCATTTTTGAGCGTGTGCTGCGTGGCGAGGATGCTCTGGCGTAAGGCGGCGGCATCCTGCGCGGCAAAGATGAGGGGGACGGTGCGGCCGGGTTCGGCGCTGGGGTCCAGCATGTGTTTTTCGATGTCTTCAAAGACATCAAAGGCTTCGCTCTGGTCAGGACGTAGCACGGCGGAGCCGAAATCCATGCGTGGCAGGCCACGCCACAGCACGGACGCCGTGGCGGCGAGAGATGCGGCCAGCACGAGCGCGCACATGACGCCCTGCATCTTCATGGCGAGGCGGGTGCTGCCTTGATGCTCCTGCAGCTTTCCGGTGCGCATGCCGAGCGGCAAAAAGCCGAACAGCATGACCGCCGCGCCGATCAACACGCCGAGCGCCGACAAAATCCCCAATTGCGCGATGCCTGGAAGCTGGCTCAGGCCCAGCATGGCAAAGACACCGGCGATGCTGATGGCGGACCAGGCCACACTCGGCAGCGCCCGGCGGCGGATGCTGGGAAACGCCTCCTGCGGATGCTCGCGGGCGATGTGCAGGCCGACGACGCCGAAGTCCTCGATCAAGCCGGTGAGGATGGCGGCAAAGCCCATGGACATGACATTGAGCGAGCCATAGATCGCGCCAGCGGTGCCCAGCGTGATCAGATTGGCGCAGAGGATCGCCAGCAGCAGCCAGAACAGCGGCTTCACCCTGCGGTGCAGCAGCCAGAACAGGAACCCGACGATGAAGGTGACGGCACCGATGGACTGGCGCATGTCCCCTTCCATGCCGGTGGCGATTTCCGCCTGAAACGCCGGATCGCCAGTGAAGCCGATCTTTACGCCCGTCAGCTCGCTCTGCTGCGGCAGCCAGTGCTCGCGCATCTCGGCCTTGATCTGCGTGAGCCAGGCGTTCGCCGCACGGTAATCGGCCAGCGCTTGGCCGGGAGGCGTGACAAACAGCAGGCGCAGGGTGCCATCGGCGCTGCTGAACTCATCGCTCATCGCGCTGGTCATGTCGCCACCGCCGCTCATGAGCTGCAAGGCACCGCGAGCGAGGCCCAGCGGATCGTAACCCGTCAGGGTGGCGTTTTGCAGATCCAGCGAAGCGCCGGCGGTCTCGCGTGATTTTGCCAGCAAGGTCGCAATGGCAGCGGGATCGAGCGAGGCGATGAGTTTGGTCACTTGTTCCGGCGGGGCGTTGAGCCAGAGATAGGCGACGACCTCAGCGATGATGGCGGGATCAGATTGCAGCAGCGACTTGCTGCGAACGCTGGCGCACAGCTCGGGTTTCGCGGCGAGGTGCTCTGCCAGGGCATGCGCCGTGACCTCGACCAGCGCCGGATCATCCGCCTGCACGGCGATGAGCAGCAGATCGCGTTTTTGCTCACGCAGCAAGCGCGTGCCTTGCAGCCCCGGCAGCTCCTGTGGCAGCAGGCTGAGCGGATCGACATCGAAATCCAACCGCGACACGCCAAACCAGCCCGCCACGATGACGAGGAGGAGAAAGAGCAGGTGTGGGAGAGCTGGCTTCATGCGCGGCGGAAAGAAGCGGAGTCGTGCGGGAAGTCCATCGCCGAATTTCTTGACGTGATTGCCGCAGACATTCAGCATCACGCCCATGTTTTTAATCGCCGCCTCCACGGTCAGCTATTGGCCCTTCGTCGTGCTCGCAGTCAGCGTCGCGTTCATCATCATCGCGATCAGCAAGCTGCGCATGCATCCGTTTCTGGCCCTGGTGCTGGCGTCGCTGCTGGTGTGCCTGCTTACGGGGAAGGACTCGTGGGATGTGGTGCAGAAAGATGGCAAGATGAAGTCCCTGCCGGCGCTGGTGGGCGCGGTGGAGATGGTGTCCAAAGGCTTGGGCGACTCGGCGCGTGACATTGCCATCTCGATTGCGCTAGCGGCGATCATTGGCATGTGCTTGATGGAAAGCGGCGGCGCGGACAAGGTGGTGCGGCGTTTCCTGGCGTTCTTCGGCGAAAAGCGGGCCGGCTGGGCGCTGCTGTGGAGCACCTTTCTCCTCAGTGCGCCGATCTTCTTCGACACGATGTTCATGCTGATGGTGCCGCTGGCGATGGCGTTGCGAATGCGCACTGGCAAAGACTACACGCTCTATCTCATGGCGATCTGTTGCGGCGGCACGGTGACGCACTCCATGACGGTGCCGCATCCAGGACCGGTGGCGGTGGTGGAGACTCTGAAGCTCGATGTGGGAGTGTCGCTCGTGGGTGGCATGGTCATTGGAGCCATCGTCTGCTTCTTCGGTTTCCTGGTTAGCAAGTGGATCAATGCGCGCACGGAAGTGCCGCTGCGTGAGACAGGCGCGGTGTCGCTCAAGGATCTGGAAGGTGTGAGCGCAAAGCCCGAGCGCGAGCTACCCTCCTTCTTCTGGAGCATCACGCCGGTGCTGCTGCCGATCTTCCTGATCAGCCTGACGACGGTGTTTGAACTGGCGCATGCTGGTGCGGCCAAGGGTGCTGGCTGGGGCGTGGCAATGGTGAGCGCGTTCGGTGGCGAGGAAGGGTTCACCGCCGCGCGTGCCTGGGTGGACTTCATCGGCCACAAGAACATCGCGCTAATCATCGGCGCGGTGATTTCCATCGGTGTGATGGTGAAACAGCGTGGTTTTGGCCTCAAAAAAGTGGAGGCACTGATGGGACCGCCGCTGGAGACGGCGTGCATGATCATTCTCATCACCAGCGCAGGCGGTGCCTTTGGTTTTGCCCTGCGTCAGGCCGGTGTCGGCGGCGCGGTGGAGGAGCTAGCGAAAACCTACAGCCTCAATCTGCTGGTGCTCGGCTGGCTGGTCACGGCGGTGGTGCGCGTGGCGCAGGGATCGGCCACAGTGGCGATGCTGACGGCTGCCTCGATCATGGCACCGATGCTGGTCGGCTCGGATCTCGGTTGCCATCCGCTCTATCTCTTCACCGCCATCGGCTTCGGCGCGATGTTCGGCTCCTGGATGAACGACAGCGGCTTCTGGGTGGTGAATCGCCTCAGCGGCATGACGGAAAAGGAAACCCTGCGCACCTGGTCCGTGCAGCTCACGGCGGATTCGGTGATCGGGCTGCTGGTGACCGTCGTGTTGAGCAAAGTGCTGCCGCTGGTGTGAGGCGCTGTGCTGGCATGCCATGAAAATCATGACTTGGCTCGGTCATCTGGCCGTGTAGTGTGTGCCATATGGCCGCTCTATTGGAAACCTCGCATGAGTCCGCCACGGACTGGTCCCGCACCTCTCCAGGACGTGACACTGCTGACATGGTGATCTTTAATCTGACACGCAAGTGGCGTGCGGATGGCCCGATCGCCGCAGTGGAGGGCGGTCTGCCCAAGGCGGCGTTTCACCGGCTGCAACGGGCGCTGGGCGTGCCGCAAAAGGTGGCGGCGGAGGCTTTCATGATTCCACTGCGGACACTCAGCCGCCGTCAACGGCTGCTGGTGCCGGAGTCGGACCGCGTGTTTCGGTTCGCTTGGCTGTTCCAGCGCGCCATTGAGGTGCTGGGAGAAGGATCCAATGCCCGGCGCTGGATGCAGACTCCCAAGAAGGCGCTGGGTGGCGAATCACCATTGCGCCACGCGCGCACGGAGCCGGGGGCGCGGCAGGTGGAGCAGTTGCTGGGGCAGGTCGAGCACGGCGTGTTCTCATGATTTCAGGCCACCGCATCTGCCAGCGACGGCTCGCACGAAAGGCCTTCGATGGTGAGGGCGCGCGGCTTTACGGCGGACGTTGGAACAGTCCCGGCACACGCATGGTCTATGTCGCCAGTTCTGCCGCGTTGGCACAGCTCGAGATGTTGGTCCATTTGGAGAGCGATGAAATCCTGAGCGAGCGTTATGTGCTGATCCCGGTGCGCATCCCACCGCGTTGTGTGCAAACGGTGGCTGCGAGCGAACTACCGCGTAACTGGCGCAGTCTAGCAGCGCCACGCTCCACCCGGCGGCTTGGCGATGAATGGGCGGCGGCGGCAAGTTCGGTCGCACTGCGGGTTCCCAGCGTGATCGTGCCCCAGGAGTGGAACTATCTCCTCAATCCCGCGCATCCTGACTTTCACCGGCTGGAAATCGGGAAGGCGGAATCACTGTTGTTCGACCAGCGGCTCGCAGAATGAGTGGCTGCTCTGGATGTTGCGGGCTTTGTAAGCGACATGGCTTGTAATCAAGGCAACTGCGAGAGGAACAGCGACAAACATAGCGAAGGTAAACAGGGAAAAAAGCAGGGTGTCTGGGAGCATGGCGGAGATTGC
>JBDNIB010000574.1:0-5572 GCA_041688535.1 Prosthecobacter sp. | reverse complement strand
TTCAACACGCTTGATGAAACCTGTTATCATTAATGCCAAGCGTCTAGTTCCTGCGACTGAAGCGGCTATGACCTTTGAGCTTCGTAGAGCGTGGCAATGCCAAAGGTGAGCGGCTTGGCTGCGGCAGTGACGAAGCCGTTCGCGCAGATGAGCTGCTCCATGTCCTTGCCGGAGGGGAAGCGTTCGATGGAGCCGCAGAGGTACTCATAGGCTGCGCGTTTGCCGGTGATCCAGCCGGCGATGCGGGGCATGACCTGCTTCAAATAGAACAGGTAGAGCTGCCGGAGGCTTGGAAAACGCGGGATGGAGAAGTCGAGCACGAACAAACGGCCACCGGGACGCAAGACACGGCTCATTTCCTGCAAGGCGGCGGGCCAGGAGGCCATGTTGCGCAGGCCGAAGGCGACAGTGAGCACATCAAAGGCTCCATCCTGAAAAGGCAGTGCGAGGCCGTCTGCGGCGATGAGGGCGTGGAAGCGCCGGGCCTGAGCCTGTCGCATCATCGGCACGGAAAAATCCGCGCCGAGAACTTTGGCGTCAGGACAAGCCGATTGGATGGCCTGGGCGAGATCACCACTGCCGGTGGCGAGATCGAGCACACGCTGCGGCTTGAGTGCGGCGATGCGTTTTGCGGTGGTGCGCCGCCAGAGACAGTCGATACCGAGGCTCAGGACGTGGTTCGCGAGCACATAACGCGATGCGATTCCTGCAAAAGCCTGCCTCACGAATCCTGCGTCCTGCATGTGACTGAATGAATGACCGGCCCCTCTTTTCCCCTGCGGCACAATGCCGCCGAATGGTACTCACGACTGGACTCGAACCAGCACAATTTTACTTACTAGAACCTGAATCTAGCGCGTCTACCAATTCCGCCACGTGAGCAATGGATTCGGGTTAACCGGGCCGCGAGTGTTGACCACCGCGCAGGATTTCTCAAGCGGGAAAATGAATTTCTTCTGGCAGCGGGGGCGGGATCGGGTTAGTCGCGTGGGCATGTCCTTTCGTCTCGAAATGCTGCAAGTAGCACGTCTAGCTCCCAAACTGCTCGGTGAGTCGGCTCCGTTGGTGGAGGCGTTTCTGCGCTCGCGCCTCGCACTAGCAGGCGGCTTTCTCGACCGCAATGACCAGCCAGACCTCTACTACACCGTGTTCGGGCTGGAAGGATTGCAGGCGCTGCTGGTGGACCCCGCCAGCATCCCGGATGTGCGGCCGTGGCTGCATGGGTTTGGCGATGGCGAGCAGCTGGACTTTGTGCATCTCTGCTGTCTGGCACGCTGCTGGGCGAACGCGGGCATGGATGACTACGCGATGAGTTCGCGTGAGGCACTGGCCGCGCGCATCGAGGCATTTCGCTGCGCGGATGGCGGCTATCATCAGGCTCCTGGCAGGAAAAAAGGCAGCGCCTATGGCTGCCTGCTGGCCTGGGGGGGCTATCAAGACCTCGGCGGCATGCCGCCGGAGCCATGGCGGCTGGTGGACTGCATGGGCGGGCTGCGCACGCCTGACGGGGCGTGGTCGAACGAGCCGAACATTCCCGTGGGTTCCACTACGGCCACGGCGGCGATGGTGGCATTGCATCGTCATATGGACATGGCACCGCCAGCGGAAGCGGTGGACTGGCTGCTGCGTCAATGCCTGCCGCAGGGTGGTTTCTTGGCACTGCCTGCTGCTCCCCTGCCCGACTTGCTCTCAACAGCGGTCGCTTTGCATGCGCTGGACGCGGTGCAGGCGGATTTTTCACGCCTCAAGGAGCCTTGCCTCGATTTTGTGGACTCCCTATGGAATGCGACCGGCGGTTTTCATGGCAACTGGACTGATGACACGCTGGACTGCGAGTACACCTACTATGGCATGCTCGCGCTGGGACACCTGAGCCTCTGAACGCAAAAAACCCGGACATTGCTGCCCGGGTTTTCTGTGATGAATGAACAACTCGATTACGCGAGGGCTTCCGTGAGGATGCGGCCGCCGTTGACGATGTCGATCGGACGCGCACCGCTGGACATGATGCGTTTTTCGGAATTGATGCCGAGGAGGCGATACATGGTCTTGGCCATGTCCTCCGGGCCGACTGCATCGCGGTCAGGCTCACCACCGAGTGCGTCAGACGCGCCGTGGATGTAGCCTTCCTTCATGCCGCCGCCGGCCATCGCCACGGAGAACACGCGCGGCCAGTGGTCACGACCATTGGTGCCGTTGATCTTCGGTGTGCGGCCGAATTCGGAGCTGACCATGACCAGCGTGCGCTTGAGCATGCCGCGGTCGGAGAGGTCGGTGATGAGACGGGCGAAGGCTTGGTCGAAGTTCGGAGCCTGGACGTCGAACGCGCCTTTGATGTTGGAGTGGTGATCCCAGCCGCCGTAGGTGACGGAAACCATGCGCACACCGGCTTCCACCAAGCGGCGGGCCAGCAGGAAGCGCTGACCGGCAGTGTTGCGGCCGTATTCGTCACGCAGCTTGTCGGATTCCTTGGTGAGGTCGAAGGCTTCACGCGCTTTCGGGCTGCTGATCAGGCCGTAGGCGGATTGATAGAAGCTGTCCATGGCGCTGATGGCGTCGGATTTTTCGGCGGCCATGAAGTGCTCGTCCACAGCGCCCAAAAGATTGCGGCGACGGTCGAAACGCTTTTCATCCACATCTTTCGGCGTGAGCAGGTCACGCACGGAGAAACCTTTGTCCGCCGGATCACTACCGAGGGCAAACGGACCAAAGGCGCTACTCATGTAACCGGTTCCCTGCTCAGGAACGCTGACATTCGGCACCACGACATAAGGCGGCAGATTGTTGCGGCTGCCTTGCTCATGGGAAATGATGGAGCCGAAGCTGGGGAACTTGATCGCCGGACTCGGACGGTAGCCGGTGAACATGTTGTGCGTGCCACGCTCATGGGCAGCTTCACCGTGGGTCATCGAGCGGATGACGGTGAGCTTGTTCATGATCTTGGCGATGTTCTGGAACTTCTCGCCGACGTATTCACCGGGAATGGAAGTCTTGATCGGCGTGTAGGGGCCGCGGTAGTCGGGTGAGGCGAAGGGCTTCGGATCCCACGACTCATGCTGGGCCATGCCGCCGGGCAGGTAGATGTGAATCACCGAGTCGGCGACCGCCTTGAAGCTCTCCACTTCAGGTATCACGGGAGCCGCCTGTAGCCGGAGCATTTCAGGAAGCGAAAGACCGAGACCGCCGAGCATGCCAACGTAAAGGAAATCACGACGGCTGGCACCGGAGCGGAGATCAAGGTGATTGCCTTGGCAGTTAGGATGCATTTTCATAATCAGGAGGGGGTGTTGTTGTTGTAGCGTGAGGAGTTACGGGGGGTGCATGGGGTTCTTGCAAGTCCCGCGCAATAATTTCGCAAATCATGCGAAGCAGATTTACGGCCATCATTGCAGCACCCACCCAGCCTGGACGAATTGGTGGATCCAGACTTGAAAATCCACCGCTGCGTCGGGGGGATATTTCAGCCGCAGCACCATCGGCACGGTAGCGTCTTCACTCTTCTGTAGCCAGTAGTCCAGTTCCTTGGCCAGCGGGGCAGCCTTGTCCACATAGCCATAAACCACCTTGGCCCCCGGTTCGGAGATGTTGCGCAGGCTGTAGCAATTCAGCACCGCAGGATTACCAAACTGGTTCTCAAAATGACCCGCCGGAGAAACCAGCACACGAAAGAGCGACGGCACCGCCGGTTTGGTCTCGAGAAAATCCGACCACGCCATCTCGCCCGCGCCCACGAAGGACTCCCAGTCCACCCGTGGCCCTGCGACCGTGTGCTCCACGGTGGCGAGCCGTCTCCCGCCACCTTCAAACACCACCACATGCTCACTGAACTGACTCGAAATCTCCCTTGCCTCAACGAAAGAATCATAGGCCAGGGGGGCGTCAGCATTCTTCGCGTAGTAAATGCTCATCAAAGGGGCCGCGCGCAGCTTGTTGCGCACCAGCAGCACGCGCTGCGTCCAGTCGGAAGCCTGTAGAAACTTACCCAGCACATCCTCAGCAGCGGCCAGTTTGGCCAGATTTGCCGTCGCATCCTGACGCAGTGGAAGCGCCGTGGCGGTTTTAAGTTTACCTTTGCCAGGAGGGCGAAAAACCAGATTACCTGCCGTCACCGACGGCTGTAGATCCTCTGGCGGGGTCATGGGCACCGCTGTTTGCTTGGCATCACCCTCTCCGTTTGGCGAGACGGGGTTGCCGAGACTCGCCTGCTCGGAACCGAAGATTTTTTTCCGCATCTCTTCCTCGGCGGCAGAATCATAGATGTTCCATGCCAGAAGCACCAGCACCAGCACACCCACGGCGACTGCACCAAACAGCAAGCGCCGCCGGAACGCTTGGATCTCCGGGTCCATGCGCATGCGGTCGAAGGCGTCGCCCACCAGCGGCTGCGGCCCTTGTTCCGCCTGCGGCGGTGTCACGCTCGTCGTGGTCGGCGGCTCGGCCTGCTGCATCAGCAGCGCACGGCGTTTCAGCTTCGTGCTTTTCTCCGCCATTTGCAGCATCACGATCTCCCCGCATTCTGGACAGGGACGTGAGCGGGTGACCGCCGAAACCTGAATTTCGACAGTTTTTTCGCAGTGGGGGCAAACAAGCGTGGTGGCCGACATTCTTGGCGTGGCTTTAAAGGGAGGGGCGAAACTTTGCCGTTAAGAACGCTGCACCGCAACCTGCGGTTCCGCCATTTTGTCCGGCGGCCACGTCGCCGCCACACCACCACGCGAACGTAGCCGCTGCAGTCCCCAGCTCATCATGGTGCGCGCGTCATCCCAGATGTACTTCGTCTTGGTGCCGAGCTGCACCAAAATCACCTCGCGCCCACCGCTTGCCGCAGTGGAGACAAGGCAGCGCCCGCTGGCCACGGTGTAGCCAGTTTTCATGCCATTGCACTCCGGCATGACACCCAGCAGGTCGTTCGTATTCTTCAGCGTGACCGCGCGACCGTCGGCACGCTGAAAGGTATAATATTTGCGCCGCACCACGTCACGAATCACGCCGTTGCCATAGGCCGACATCGCCACACGGGCCATATCACGCGCAGTAGAGTGCTGCCCCGACGCCGTCAGGCCGTGCGGATTGCGGAAATTGGAGTTCGTGCAGCCCAGCGCACGCGCCTTGACGTTCATCTTCGTCGCAAAAGCGCTGATGCTCCCTGCATTGTCACGCGCCAGCACGTTCGCCACATCGTTCGCGCTCTTGACCAGGAAGGCGTAGAGCAGCATGCGGCGCGAATAGCTCTCCCCCGGCTTCAAACCCAACCGCGTTGGCTCCACATTCACGTCAGCCGCTGTCACGCGCACCATTTTGTCCAGATTCCCCGCGTCCAGCACGACCAGCGCCGTCACCAGCTTCTGGGTGCTCGCCACCCCGCGCGTGGTTTCAAAACTGCGGCCCGCCAAGTGCTGCCCGGTGCGTGCGTCCAGCAACAAATAGGACTCGGCACGGATCGACGGCCCGGAGGAGGCCACCAGCATCGACATCATCACCGTCACCACATGGGGGTAGCCATCGCCCTGCGCTAGATACTGTGTCGTGCTGGTATTCGGTGCCACCGGGATTGCGCGCACGACGCCTTGGT
>JBDNIB010000573.1:0-8012 GCA_041688535.1 Prosthecobacter sp. | reverse complement strand
CCTCAATGCCCACCTGAAACTGGCCGACGTGGATGAAGGGCAGGAGGAGCTTGTTGTCGTCATCCGCCGCCAGAAAGAACAGGCAGGCCACGAAGGAGATGATCGAGGAGCCGACGGAAATGAGGACGGCGGCTCCTTTGAGCTGGCGATGCCCCAGCAGCACGGCAAGGGCGGAAAAGAGGGGCAGGAGAAGGATGATGCTGGCGTGCATAGCGTCGCGTTATCCCTGAAGTTTGGTGACGGACTCGACATCCACGCTCTGCTTGGTGCGGAACAGCGCCACGATGATGGCGAGGCCCACGGCCACCTCAGCGGCGGCCACGGTGATGGTGAAGAAGACGAGCGACTGCGCCGTGTAGTCAGGCAGGCCGTTGACGAGATGGAAGCGGGAAAAACCGACCAGCGCGAGGTTCGCGGCGCTGAGCATCATCTCCAGACACATATAGACAATCAAAATGTTGCGGCGGGCGATCACGCCAGCGAGACCGAGCGCAAACAGCATGCCGCTGACGACGAGATAGTGGCCCAGGGTGATCATGCCGCGCCCCCCTTCTCACGTTTGCTCAGCACCACGACGCCGACAGTGCCGACGAGCAGCAGCAGGCCGATGACTTGCAGATGAAAGCCGTATTGATCAAAGAGCGTGAAGCCGATCAGCTTGATGTCGGGTAGCGTGCCGGTCTTGAGATCGTTGGTGATCGTGGGCAGCAGTGCGGCATTGCCTATCTTTTCAGCGGCGGCAGCCAGCTCCAGCGGGGCGCTTTGGGTACTCTGCTTCGCCATCGCGGTGCTGCTGACGACGGCGATGATCTGTAGCGTCAGCAGGACGGCCAGCAGCACGCCGGAGATGATGGCAGGCAGATTCATCTGCTTGCCTTCCTCCGCCTTGATGTCCAGCAGCATGATGATGAACAAAAACAGCACCATCACGGCCCCGGCATAGACGAGGATCTGAATGATGCCGATGAAGTAGGCGTCCAGGCTCAAAAAGAGGGTGGCGAGGCCTACAAAGCTGGCGGCGAGCGAAAGCGCGCAGGTCACGGGGTTGCGACCAGTGACGACCATGAGGCCAAAGCCCAAGGTGATCAGTGCCAGAAGGTAGAACAGCAGCGGCGGCATTTACTTGAGTTCGTTCCACTTGTTCACCAGTCCCACACGCTGGCCGCCGATCTCATAGAGGCGTTTTTTGTCATGAACCATCTCCTGGCGTGAGAGGCCGGTGATGGCGTAATCTTTGCGCAGGTAGATGGCCTGCTCGGGGCAGACCTCCTCGCACATGCCGCAGTAAATGCAGCGGATCATGTCGATTTCGAACACCTTCGGGCGTTTCTCGACCTTCGCCCAGGGATCGTCACTGGGGATCTCAGTTGGGATGATTTTGATGGCCTTCGGCGGGCAGATGAACTCGCAAAGCTGGCAGCTCACGCAGCGCTCGCGGTCGTACTCGTCCGTGACTAGCGCCGGGGCGCCACGGTAATACTCAGGCAGATGCTCGTCCCACTTCTGCTCCGGGTATTCCATCGTCACCTTCGGCTTCTTCCCGGCGATTTGCAGGAAGGTCTTGATGCCGTGTCCCACCGTGATGCGCAAGCCCTTCAGGAGCGTGGATATGAACCAGCGTTCATGCCAGGCAAGTTTGGGGCGTTGGACGATGATGGTGGCCATGAATTAGCAGGAAGCCGCAAGGAAGCGGAGCATGATTATCCGAGCGTCCCGCAGAGCGGCAACCGCTATTTGTGAAAAATTTCACAAGGCGGGGCCGCGCGGCCTTCGGATCACCCGATGCCTTGCCATTCCCACATCTGGCGAAAGCGGCGTGACCACAACCCCGCCCCCGCCTACTTGGCGTCCTTTTTCTTCGGGGCAGCCTTGGTTGGAGCCTTCTTTTTGGTGGTGGGCTCCTCTTTGGCCTCTTTTTTCTCCGGCTGCGGAAATCCGGCCTTCGCGTGAGCGATCATCTCCGCGAAAGTGACGTCGCCAATGCCTTCCACCTTAATCACATTGGTCACGTCGGCAAAAGGACGCGCCTTCTTGATGGCCGCAGCGCGGGTTTCGTCGACACCTGGAATCGTCATCAGCTCGGCATTTTCACCGTCATTCAGCAGTGCGAGCAGTTTGGTCTTCTGTGATAGGGTGAGGGTTTTGGCAATGGCATCGACCTTGGCGGAAGGTTTGGCTTCTTCTGCGGCCGGAGCTTTGGGCTTCGCCGTGCTCTTTTTCTTGGGGGCCGTTTCGGCCGCAGAGAGCGACAGGCTGAGGACAACGAGGGTGAGGATGGCAACGAGCTTTTTCATAGGATGGATTTAATCAATTTCATAGCTACGTTAGCGTAATGAACGCTGTTGTGGCGAGATCAAAGTATCAGTTACCATTTTTTCCGCTACATTTTCTCACGACCTCACACCTACAGTCTCGACATTGCCGAACCCGCCGGGCAGAATCGGGTTATTCCTTGGATTCTACCGCATGAAGACCTCCCATCACCTATGCACCGCCGCCGTGGTGCTTTTTGCCGCACTTGCACAGGCTCAAACCGCCGCCCCAGCCATACGCACCTGGACCAGCACGGATGGCCGAAAAATCGAGGCTGCTTTCATCGCCATGGAGGCGGATGGAGTGAAAGTCCGCCTGGCGAATGGCAGCACGGTCGCGATTCCTTTGACCCGGCTGTCCGCCGCAGACCAAACCTTTGCCAAAGATCAGGCAGCGCCGACGGCCAGCACGGCCGCCGCCTTGCCACTTGGCATGCCTGCCGCCAGCGCCACCTGGCCGCGATCGGTTGCCTTGGATGACAAGCCGGTCGTCACCGTGGTCAAAGAAGACGCTGACACCAAGACGTTCATCTACCGCTCGCCGCACTACGAGTTTCAGTGCGACTCCAAGCTCGGAGCAAACGTGGTGCGCGAATTTGGCCGCATGTTCGAAGCCACCTATTTGATCAACAACCTGCTGCCACTAGACTTCAAACCGCAGCCTGAGCCGTTACGCGAATTCTTCCTGGCTCGTCTGTTCACCGAAAAGGCGGATTATATGAAGGAAGGTGGCATTGAAGGTTCGGGAGGCATCTATTCCCGGGGGAAGAAAGCTCTGATGGTGCCGCTGTCCAGCCTCGGGGTAAAAATGGTGGGCAGCCGTGTATCCTTGGAGCACGGCAATGACCAAGACAACGACGTGCTGATCCATGAAATCACCCATCAGATGATGAATCACTGGCTGAACAAGCTGCCGACATGGTACATCGAAGGTTCCGCCGAGTATGTCAGCATGCTCGAGTACAACAGTAACGGGCGTTTCAGCCTGAGCGGTCTGAACCGTCGCGTACAGAATTTTGCCAGAAGGAGAAACTATGCCGGTGGTGGTAAAAGCTACACCATGATCGATCTGGAGGAACTCATGACCATCGAAAGTGCCCGCTGGTCTGCGGCGCTGGGCAAGGGCGGCTCCGCCAACGAAAATTACGGCTCCGCCGGCCTGCTGACCTATTACTTCTATCATCTCGACGACAAGGGCGACGCCGCCAACATGATCGCCCTCCTGCGCGAGGTGCAGAACGTGAAGACGAATGAGGAGGAGCAGGCTGCGGTGAAGAAGCACCTGCTGCGCGAACGCACCTACGCCCAGCTTGCCGAAGATGTGAAAAAGGCGCTGCGCAAGGAGGGGCTCGACATCAGCTACTTCCCCGCCGGGAAGAACGCCCCGGCAGCGTCCGGAAATTGACCGCGCTCCGCGCCCAGATTCGCTCACGACAGCCCGACCCATGGGAAAAGTGAAGCCGCCAGAGAATGAACATTTAATTCTTATGGCGTTTCTAATTCATATCGCCTAGAATGATCATTCTATTAGCGAGATGACCAATTCCGATCGCATCCGTATTTTAATCGTCGAAAACGAGGGACTCGTCGGCTGTGACATGTCCGCATCGCTCGGCAAGCTGGGCTACACTGTTGTCGGCATTTGCGCCTCGGGCGAGGAGGCGCTCGAACGTTTTGAAGAACTGCGGCCTGATCTGGTGCTGCTGGACGTCCACCTCGCCGGGCAGCTCGACGGCATCGACACCGCCCGCGAGCTGCAACGTCGCAGCCAGGTGGCCATCGTTTATGTCACCGCCTGCGCTGATCTCGACACCGTGGCCCGCGCCCGCCAGACGCACCCGCATGGCTACCTACTGAAGCCCTTCAATCACGACGAGCTCCGCCTCGCCGTCGAGGTCGCCTCCCAGCGTCATTTGGAGGAGAATGAGCGTCAGCGGCGTGAGCACAGCTATTTCGAGGCCTTCCAAAGCCTCGCCGATGGCGTCATCGCCGCCGATCTGTCCGGCGGTATCGTCTTCATGAATCCCGCCGCCGCCCGCGTCACCGGCTGGCAGGCACCGGAGGCTGTAGGGCGCTCCTTGAACGAGATTTTCCGCATTTTTCAGAGCAGCGGTGAACCCGCCGATGTGCTACCAGCCGAAGCCGCCTCCCAAACCAGCGAGCGCACGGTGTATCTCACCACCCGCGCTGGTGCCCGTGTGGCGATCCAAGACCGCACCGCACCACTGCGTGATGCCCAGGGCCAGCTCACCGGCCTGATCATTCTGTTCCGCTCCGTCGCGTCCACACCTGCGGCCGTGATCGAGTCCAATCGCAACACCGCGCCGCTCGTCGATGTGGTAGAAAGCATCTCCGACCCGCTCTTCGCCCTTGATGCCCGCTGGCGCATCACCTACGCGAACGCCAGCGCCCTGCGGTTGTTTGACCGCAACTTGCAGGATATGCTGGGCCTCTCCCTGTGGGACATTCTGCCCGCCGCCACCCGTGACGTGCATCATGAGGCGCTCGCTCATGCCATGCTGCACCGCGAGACCGTAAACCGTGAGCTCTTTCTCGACGAAAAACAAGTCTGGCTCGAACTGCGCGGCTATCCCTTCGGCGAAGGTCTGCTCCTGCTCGTGCAGGATGTCACCGCCCGGCGTGAGGAAGCCGAACGCCGCAACCGCATCGACCGCCTGGAGTCGCTCGGTCTGCTGGCCCGTGGTTTCGCGCACGATTTCAACAACCTGCTCACCGTCCTGCTCGGCAACATCTCGCTCGCCGAAATGCGTCTGCGCAACGCCATCACCCTGCCTGAGCTACACACCGCCAAACAGGCCACGCTACAGGCGCAGAACCTCGTCCAGCAGCTCCTCACCTTCGCCCGTGGCGGTGCGCCGATCAAAACGCTCGTCCGCCTCGCCGATCTCATCGAGACCTTCTTCAAGAATCACACCCGGGCCAATCGCATCGAGTACCGCATCGAGGTACAGCCGGGTTTGCCACAGATCGCGATTGATGGCGCTCAAGTCCGCCGCCTGATCAGCAATCTCATCCGCAACGCCGAGCAGGCCCAGCCCAACGGCGGCGAAATCATCATCCGCTGCTTTGCGCCCGACCACGCCGAGATGTTCCCCGGCGAAATGGTCGCAGACCAGCATTTTCAGCCTTCCGGCTTGGCGATTGAAGTCGAGGACAAAGGCGAAGGCATCCAGCCCGACCACTTGGCGCATATTTTTGAGCCGTATTTCAGCACCCGCAAAGCCGACAATGCCACTGGCCTCGGCCTGACCGTCTGCGAATCCATCGCCAAAGCCCATGGCGGCTCCCTCACCGTGAGTTCTGAGCCGGGGCGCGGCACCACCGTGCGTTTCTACCTCCCGCTCGATTCCGATGCCGAGGAAGCCGACGCTTTTGGCCTCAGCAAGATCTTCGACGCCCCACCAGAACTCGACGCCGCCACCCCGCGCATCCTCGTTCTCGAAGACGATCCACTCGTGCGCTCCCTCATCGTCCGCAATCTCACCAGCAACGGCTTCGATGTCACCGAAAGCGCTGAAGGCAGTGAAACCGTGCGCCTCTATCAAGACAGCATGGCCCAGGGCCGCGCCTACGACCTCGTCATTCTCGATCTCAGCATCCCGAACGGCATGGGCGGCATCCGCGCCATGGAAAAACTCCGCGCCATGGACCCCGAGGTCTTCGCCATCGTCTCCAGCGGCTACTCCGACGATCCCGTCATGGCCAAGCCCGCCGCCTACGGCTTCGCCGCTGTGCTGCCCAAGCCCTACGAGCCCGCCGACATGCTGCGTCTGGTGAAAAACATCCTCGCCACTCGCGGGATTCGTCGTGCCGGTTAATCTCGCCGCATGCGCGAACAAGACCTCCTCGACAAGCTCCGTAAAATCGAACGCCTCTACGCCGGCGCCGCGACGCTCGGCGAAAAAGAGGCCGCCGCCGAGGCCATCGCCCGCATCCAGCACCGCCTTGGCGAGACCGCCAAGGTCGAGCGGCCCATCGAATACAAATTCACCCTCACCGACGGCTGGTCGAAGAAACTCTTCGTCGCCCTGCTGCGCCGCTACGCGCTCAAGCCGTACCGCTACGCCCGCCAGCGGCGCACCACCGTCATGGTCAGGGTGCCACGCAGCTTTGTGAATGACACGCTCTGGCCGGAGTTCCTCCAGCTCAGCGAAGTGCTAAAAACCTACCTCGATGAAATGACCGACCGCGTCATCGCCCAAGGCATCCACGAAAACGACGCCGAGGAAGAAGTCGTCGCGGGCGATTACCTCGGTTGACGGCGGCTACTTGCCGTCCTGCCAGAGAATGCGCGCAGCATAGATGCTGTTGTCAGCGCCGAGGGCATTGTCCGGCTTGATCACCACATCGGGGCCGTTTTTCTGCATACACTCGGCCACCGTGAGCCAGGTTTCGTTTTCACTCACCTCGCACACGGCGAAGTTGCCCAGCCGTGCGCCGCGTTCCGGCACCAGGATGCGTTCAGTCTCGCGTTTCACCGTGAGTGTCGCTTTGTCCACCTCCGCCATGAACAACGGCGCGCGATGACGAAAGACATGGTCGTTGTTCGCACCTTTGCGGGTGTAAACGAGATAGAGGTGATCTTTGTGCGTCACCCAGTGCTGCTGCGTGTTGTAGTTGCCCAGATCGCTGCCGTCGCTCCAGTTCCAACGCTTTGGCGCGCTGAAATGCAGGCCGTCATCGCTGACACAAACATAACCCGCCGTGTCGTTGCGTAGCGTCAGATAAAACTTCCCCGCGCAGCGGATGAGTGATGGCTCATACACGCCCCGGCCTGATTCCAGCGCCAGATCATTGCCCTGCTCGATGTAACGCAGCGTGCCGCCATCAAACTGGCAACGCAACACGGTGACGCGGTAGTATTTGTCGCCCTTCGCCTTGAAATAGATCGGCAGTAGGATGTCGCCGTTCTCCAAATCCACGCGTTGCACGCTGCCAGCGCCCGCATTGTAAAACTTCGGCCCTTCCGGCATCGGCAGCGCAGCCCACGGCGTCCATGTCGCCTGCTGCGGATCATACACGGCGAAGCAGGTCTCACGCGGGCGCTCATGAATCACCTTGTCACCGCTGTAGCGCACCGTGTGGCCGATGCCGAGCAACTTGCCCGACTGCGCATGCCATTTCGGCGTGAAATCGCACGCCGCCACGATCACGCCGTCCGCTTCTTCGCGCCGACCCAGCGTTTCACCATGCTCGACAGGTTTGGTCCAGGTCTGGCCGAGATCGTTACTGCTGACGTGGTTCAGCGCATAAAACACATCGCTGCCGGTGAGTAGCAGCTTCTGCATCGTCAGCACGACCTGCGGCGGACTGCCAGGAATCGCCCCCGCACGCGGATGCACCCAGCACATTTTCCCATCGTAACCCTGCGCGATCGTTTCGAGTTTCAGCTCATACGGCTCGGCAGCATGGAGGAGCGAAACGACGAAGAGGGCAGGAGTGAGCAGGCGAATCATCCTCACTCAACGCGCTACCGTTGTCGTGTTGTGCGACTTTTGCGTGTCCCACAGCAGCTTCATCGCGATCACGCCGAGCCACGGGGCCAGTCCGGCGGCGGCCATGCCGAGATCGAAGGACTTGGTCTCATCAATCACGCGGCCAAACAGCTTGTGCATCGGCGACGATACCGCCCACACCCCGGTGCTGAGCAGTCCGGTGAGCCGACCCACATGGCGGTCT
>JBDNIB010000572.1:0-2027 GCA_041688535.1 Prosthecobacter sp. | reverse complement strand
GCCCACGTCAGCCAGCAGTGGCGCAGGCTTGACGGAAAGCGTGCGCTGGGAATGGTTCCCGAGACGACGAAGACCTTTTTGAAGGAATCCGATGCACCCACACCATGATCAATCTGTCAGCCAGTTGCACCCTGACCCCGTTTCCCCGATGAGACGAGCCAACGTCGGACTAACGACGTAGAGTGTCTTGTGCGCTACATCTAAGGCTGTGTTCTTCTTGCTCATTTTGGAGTGTGCGTAGAAACGCCTAACGTTTTAGTCCTCCTACGCCTGACCGGGGGCGAGGCTTTGACTGCGGATTGAGGTTGTAGCGGTCATGGCGGATTGAACTCGCGGCGGGCCAGGCGTTAGGAGTGACGCCTTGTTCGCCCTTGGTTGCTGGGGGGGTGCTCGTCATATATCACTTGAGCTCAAACTTGACCGTAACTGTGGCGGAATACTCAAGCTTCTCAAACTCTGATGTATCATTCTGGCCAAAAATTGGCATAACGATACTGTTCGTAGTAACGTTTGCCCATCCATTATTGTTGGCACCTTCGCGGATCGCTAGCAGTGGTCCGATATCAGCTCCGGCCTCCTTAGCCAAGAACGTCGCCTTGTCCTTGGCTGCGGCTACCGCAGCAAGAAGTGCCTGCTTCCGAAGTTCCTCATGCTTGGATGAGCGGAGTGCGACGTTCACAATTTCAATATGATCGTCTGCCAGTAGCAGCGTCTCCAAAGCCTGACGATTGGATAAGTCAGGAATCTCGACTATGGAAGCACGTTCGGCGTAATAGCCCTTGAATGTCCGGGTCTCCCGTGCGGTCTCGTAATGCTTGCCAGAAGCAATACCGCTTAGCCTCAATGCTCGATCTTCAAATCCGCCCTGCTTGAGTCGATCTCGCAGGGAGGAAGCTGCGCTATCAAGGATCTTGGATGCTTCTTCGAGTGTGGCGGCCTCTCCCCGTATCTTGATCTGCCAAGAGGCTCGGTCCACGTCAGCTAAAATCTTGGATGTGCCGTCCACCTCAATATGTCGTCGAGTGTCAATTTGTTGTGCTTCGGAAATCGCAGCGAAAAGAAGGAGGGAAAAGAATGTTAGCAGTTTCATGGGGAGTGTTATTTCTTGGGCGAACGTCTAGCTCATCCACGGCGGGCTGGAAGCTCGAATTCAAGGAAGGACGTTGACCGCCGTTGGATGGAGCGTCTTGTTAGGCTATTTGTTGAAGGCACGTAGCGCGACGAAATAGAGGAGTCCGCCAACAGCATACGCCAAGAGGTCGAGACTATCGGAGGTAGAAGCACGGTAAAGCGGGGTGATGAACTCCCAAAATAATCCTGCAGCAAGTGATAGTGCGAGGATAGATCTAAGGCCGACTATGGCAAAATCTCTACGACCACATGCGACAATCCAAAGGTTAGACGCGGAGAGAAGGACTGGCGTAGCAAGGAGATCGTGAAAGTGCCCGCCGAGAGACGAGGGCAGAACGGTAGGAAACGATGTGAAGCGGCTGATACCATAAACACTGAGCGCGATAGCCAAGAGCAACACGTTCAGCCGATTGAAAGCAACACAATGCCACCGACAATGCCGAGGGCTATAATAATGATCCATGTGCATCCGCTGGTTTGTTTTTGAGGTTGCGGCGCAGGAGTGTAAATGATCTGTGGATTGGAAGGCAGCGGAGGTGCTGCCGCCGGTTGGTGCGGCTCAAGAAGATCGATAATGGTCGAAAGCGAAAACCAATCATCAAAGCCTTGCTGCCAATAAAGTGTATTCGCGGTGATTGTCCCTGAATGCCACATGCTGCGAAGCTGGCTGATGGTGTATGGGCCACGCTGCTCGCCTCCGATCGTAATCCAGTATTGGTCATCCATTCAGTGAGTGTGTGTGAATTCTTCTGCCTAACGTTCAAGCGCTGGCAACCCTACCAGCGGGGGCGAGCGTCGAAACGGTGGTTGATGCTGAAGTTACGGAAAAGCGCCGCCGAAACGGCGGGCTGGTGGGGTTGCCCAGCCGCGCCTTGTTCGCCTTTGGTTGTTGGGTG
>JBDNIB010000061.1:0-4103 GCA_041688535.1 Prosthecobacter sp. | reverse complement strand
TGGCGGCGAGGAAGGATGATCGTCAAAGTTCGCGCTCCAACCGCCTGCGGGATACTGCGTCAGCATGATGGTGGTCAGCGCGAAGTCGGCGGCTTCTTTGATCTCCGCGTCCTTGCCGCCGAGCGCGTGATCCACCCGCACCAGCAGTCGCGTGGCCGCCTGCGAGACATCGTCGTCGAAGGTGGAGTAGTTGTTCTTTTCCTGCCGACGCCAGTTGTGCCAGCCAGCCGCGCGAGTGGCGGTGGTTGCTCGCGCAATGAGCTTTCCATCGAGATCACGGCGGTAGAGCATCTTTTCGCGATTCTTCGCATCGAAATGCCCCGAGTAATCCCAACCGCCCGAGGCCAGTTGCGTGCGCGAAACCGCCTGCGCTGCCTCCACCGCCGCCGCGAGGCACTTTGCATCCTTCGTCGCTTCATAAGCATCCAGCATCGCCATTCCGACCGCCGGTGTGCCCGGCGGCTGAATCCAGATCGTGTCAAGACCGGGAATGCCCTCCGCCTCGCGCAGCGTGAAGTCGGCGCTGTAACGATAAACGTAACCGCCGTGGGACGCCGCGTGTCAGTGGTAGAAGGAGACGGCGCGGGTGAGGGCGGAGGTGACTTCGGCAGGTGTCGCGGCTGGGGAGAGCGGCGGAATGACGAAGGACGAAGTCAGAATGACGAAGGCGAAAGGGCGCATGGGAGCATGGGAGCAAGTGGGCTGGTCTTGGCTTACATTTGTAATCCTTGGCGGATTACATGCGTAATCCTGACTTGGCAAGCATCATTTTTGGATGCCTGACCAACGCCCGCCCAAAGCGCTGAAATCAGGAGCGGCGCAGTGCTGTGATCAGTTCATTCACCTTCGCCTGGAGTGCCTGGTAGTCCGCCGAGCTCGGTGGCTCACTTGGCGTGGTGCCCAGTGTGTCCACGTTGTTGCTGCTGGCGCTCGTGCTGCTGATGGCATCGGCGAGTCGTTGAGCGCTCACTTCTCCGAGCGGTCCTTGCGCGCCATCACTGCCGTTGCTGCCATCTTGTCCGCGTGGAATGCCAAAGGTGAAGCGGACATTGTTGCCGTCGAAGACCACATCCACCGAAGCGGAGTTACCGGGATCGAGCGTGTTCACTCCGTCCACCACAGCTTGAGAAAAAGGCGGGCCTTGCGCTCCATCATTGCCAGGCGGCCCCTGGCCTCCGTCGTTGCCTTGGGGGCCTTGTCCTCCATCACTGCCGTTGCTGCCGGGCTGTCCTTCCGCCCCGTCATGACCACGCGGGATGTCAAAGGTGAGGTGCAGGGTGTTGCCATCCACACTCACGGCGGCATTGGCAGGGTTGCTGGGTTCCACGGTGTTTACGCCGTCCACCTGAGCGGCGGTCACGGTGAGGATGGCAGCAATGATGGCTTTGAGGCCGTTGAGCTGGCTGCGCATCTGCACCGCATCCAGCGGGGTGCCTTCTTGGGGGAGATCGGGGTCGAACATGGGAGGTGGCGTGTTGAAGTTCTGAGGGTTGGTAGCGAAAGTTGGAGCCTTGCTGGCAAGGGGGTGAGACTTGGCGTGCAACCGTCCGAGGCTTGGCCGCAAGGCTCGGCGGGTGGTTCGCAAGGGTTTTCGCCTGGTACGCAAGGCTTGGAGCCTTGCAGTGCGAGGTTTTTTGGCCGGTTCGCGACGGTTTGAGGCTCGCGGGCGAGGCTCAGAGGCTTGCGCCCGCGCCTTTTTGGCTGGCGGGCCAGAGTCCAGAGGTGGCGTGCGAGGGGTTGGACCTTGCACACCGCAGTCGGGGCCTTGCGCACGCCGGAGTGTTACGGAGTCGGCGGGGTGGGCGCGGGGGCTTTCGGGCCACGGGTGAAGCGGGCACCCATCTGCGCCTTGAGCGCGTCCAGACCTGCACCGGCACCGATGGCTTTCAGGATGCCATAGAGGCACAAGCTGAAGACCATGATGTCACTGCCGATGGCAACCTCCGAGTCATCTGTCTTCTCCCTGAGCGAGGTCAGACGTGCGAGGCGGGGACGCAGCTTGTCGAGGTCGGCGAGGTCAGCTTCCTCGGCGGTGAGGTCAGCCGCAGCATCGGTGGGCAGTTTCGCCGCATTCTGGCGTCCGGTGATGAGCGCCTGGCGGCAGAAGGCTTCGCTTTTGTCGCCCATTTTGGTGAGGCGGCTGCGCTGTTCCACCGTGAGGTCGAGCAGCTTGGCACCGAGCTTGGTTTCCAGGGTGGTGAGGGCAGCATCGATCGCGGTCCAGTCCGCGTCTGAGATGTCCAGCGTGATGAGGTCTTGGGTCATGGTGGTGTGGCTTGTGTTGGCCGTGCCATTCCATAGCGCCCCTGGCGTGGAAGAATTCCACACCAACCCAGAGTTCCATGTCAACGGTTGCGGCATGGGGACGGATATTGCCAGACCCTCCCGGGGTTTGGTAATGATTATTTTTGATGTGGCTAACAGCACGAAAGGGAAAACTTGAGACAAGTCAGCAGAGGTTGTTAAGATCGTCCGATGTTGAATACCGCCCCTGACCTGCAAATGCGCCTCGGCGACTTCATTACCTTTACGCGTCAGCTCAAGGGGGATGAAAAGGGCGAGGCTCCCATCTACCTGAATGCGCTGTTCAAGGCCTTCGGCCACGAGGGTACGCAGCAGGCGGTAGCGACGCATGAGCACCGCATCGCCAAAGGTTCCGGTGCGCAGGGGAAGAACTTCGCCGATCTGCTCTGGCCGCAGCGTGTGCTGTTTGAGATGAAATCACGCGGCGTGAAACTGGAGCGCCACTACGTCAGGCGTTCGACTACTGGACGCATATCGTCCCGCACCGCCCGCCTTATGTGTTGCTGTGCAATTTTGATGAATTCTGGATCTACGACTTCAACCAGCAGCTCTTTGATCCCGTCGATAAAATCAAACTGGCGGACCTGCCGCAACGCTGGAGTGCGCTGGCCTTTCTGTTGCCCCATGAGCAGAAGCCGTTGTTTGAAAACAATCGTGTGGAAGTCACGCGCAAGGCGGCTGCCAAGTTGGCTGAGTTGTTCCGTGCCCTGCTGAAGCGCGGTGAGGATCGTGCGCGTGCTCAGCGCTTCGTTTTGCAATTGCTCGTCGGACTTGTGTCTGAGGACATGGGCCTGCTGCCAGACTTCATCCTCAGCCGTCTGATCAAGGAATGTGGCGAGCACAAGGTGAGCTCCTTTGATCTCATCGGCGGGCTTTTCCGCCAGATGAACAGTGACAAGCCCGCGCCCGGTGGCCGCTTCCAAGGCGTGCCGTATTTCAATGGCGGGCTGTTTGCTGACATCGACGCGCTGGACCTCAGCAAGCACGAGATCATCATCCTGGAACAGGCATCTGACTTCGACTGGAGCATGGTGAAGCCTGAAATCTTCGGCACCTTGTTTCAAGCCAGCATGGATGATGGCAGCGAGAGCGGACGAGATGAGCGCCATGCCTTCGGCGCACACTTCACCAGCGAGTTCGACATTCAGAAAGTCGTCGGCCCCACGATCGTGAGGCCCTGGCGCGAGCGCATGACGAAGGCATGGAGCAAGGTCGGCCAGCTCAAAGAAGTGCTGCGTGACCTGCGCCTTTACCGCGTGCTCGATCCGGCCTGCGGCTCCGGCAATTTCCTCTATGTGGCCTACCGTGAGCTGAAACGACTGGAGCGGGAAATCCTGCTGCGTCTGTCTGAGATCAGCAAGGGCGAGCCGCTGGAAACCGCCGTGTCCATCCACCAATTTTACGGCCTTGATGTGATGCCATTCGCGGTGGAACTGGCGAAGGTCACACTCATGCTCGCCAAAGAGCAGGAAGTGCGTGAGTCCGCGAAGCTGGAGGAGTCCGATGGCCTACTCGTCCTGGAACAGCCACTCCCGCTCGACAACCTCGACAAGAACATCGTCTGTGCTGACGCGCTCTTCACCGAATGGCCCAAGGCGGATGCGATCATCGGCAATCCGCCGTATCTCGGCTCACGCTACATCGCCAACGAGGATGGTTATGAGTATGTGAACCGGCTCTATGAGGTGGACCCTGTTCTTCGGCCAGGATTGCGTGAAGTTAAGCTATGGGATCACGGGGTTGGGAGGTGATTGGTTTCGTTCTTCGCGGGCGGCTGCGCAAGGGCTTTGCACCGTTTT
>JBDNIB010000571.1:0-2511 GCA_041688535.1 Prosthecobacter sp. | reverse complement strand
CATTCGCAGGCGTTTCAAAAAATCGTTGCCTGCGTTGATTTTTCCGAACACTCGCAGCGCGTGGCGGAGATCACGCGCGACCTCGCTTTCCGCGAAGTCGCTGCGGTGGATTTTGTCCACGTCTGGGCGGATCCCGGCTCCATGCTTCCCGTCATGGGCCCCTTTGGCGAGTCCGGCCTCAGCATGTCGCAGGCCGCACTGCCGCCACCTGAAGAGCTGACCACCGCCCTTCGTGAGCAGTTGCACAAGCTGGTGCTGGAGGCTGCGTCCGGCATTTCCACGCAGGAAATCCTGCATGAGGATCGCAGGGTCGGTCATGGCATCGCCGATTACGCGGAGATTGCGGGAGCTGACCTGATCATCATCGGCGCGTTTGGACGCACCAACCTGCGTTATCTGCTGCTGGGTTCCACCGCCGAGCGGCTGCTGTCCCGCGTCCCCTGCTCCGTGCTGGTCGTGAAGCCTGCGGATGCCGCCGCAGACGCATGAGCGCTGGTGGCGGCGCGTTATGCTGGCATGCATGTCTGACGAGCTCCATGGCTCGGTGAATGTTGAAACCTCCCATGCCAGCCACAACTCCTGCCGATCTCCCCCTGCTTCCGCATTGGACGACGCAGCTTGCGGCCCTGCGCCAGCGGCTGCGGCAGGTGCCGCGGCTCCTCATTGTGTCGGACTTTGATGGCACGCTGGCACCATTGGTGGATCACCCGGAGCATCCCGCGCTGCATCCAACGCTGCCGCGCGTGCTAAAAAAGCTCGCGGCGCTGCACCCTCGGGTGTGGCTGTGTTTTCTCTCCGGGCGCGAGCTGGCGGATCTGACTGCGCGCATCGGCGGCGGCATGACCGGCGTCATCCTCGGCGGCAATCACGGCATGGAACTGAGCGGGGCCGGGCTGGACTGGACGCACCCTGCCGGCATCGCCGCACGCCCGTGCCTGGAAGAGCTGGCGGGCAAATTGCGACAGGCCGTCACCGACATCACCGGAACCGTGATTGAGGACAAAGGGGTGGCCCTCACGCTGCACTACCGCCGTGTGCCAGCGGCCAAACTTACCGCGCTGCATGCCGCCGTTGAAGCCATTCCCCTCCCGGCAGGCATCCTGCGGCATGAAGGCAAGAAGGTGATCGAGTTCCGCCCGCAGTTGGACTGGCACAAGGGCCAAGCTCTGCGCCGCATCATGCAGCGCCTCGGTTTGCCATCCTCCACCGTCGTTTATCTTGGCGATGATCTCACGGATGAAGACGCTTTCCGGGTGCTGAAAAGCACCGGCATCACCGTTCACATCGGCCCACCGGATGCCCACACCCTCGCACGCCTGCATGCGCACGACCCCGGTGACGCGGTGAAGTTTCTCAAAGCTTTGACGGAAATACTGACGACGGCGTGAATGCGCCGCAGCGGCGCAAGGTCAGTGCAGTATCCAGAAAAACACCACGGCCACCGCTGTCGGGAACAACGCACCGAGAAACAGCCCCAGCGGGCTGATGCCTTCGCTGCCGAAAGCTTTCGCGTTTTGCAGCAGGCCGACGCCAGCGGGATTGGGCGCATTCGCGATCACGGTCAGACCACCGCCGGTGACGGCACCAGCCACCAATGCGTATTTCAATTCGGCGGAGATGCCTTCAACGAGCGATCCCAGATAGGTGAGAGCGGCGTTGTCAGTGAGTGCGGTCAAACCAATGGCACCAAAGAACAAGGTGGCACCGTCCATGCCAGAGATCAGCGGCTTGAGCCACCAGGACTGCAGGGAGCCGAGAGTGACGAGTCCCGCGAGGAAATAACCCACTAGCAGGCCCTCCCGCAGCCGCAGCTCGTCCTGATACTCCTTGGTGGCAACCACCAGACCGAGGAACAACATGAACACGCCGAAAAACACATCGGGATAATGCGCGAAGTAAACAATCTGCGCGAGGAAGACTAGATGCAGCAGCGTCAGCCACGCAGGGATGGGATTTTCATGATGATGATGTAGCTCAATGTCACCAATCTCCCGGCGGAAACAGAACGCCACCACCGCCGTGGAAAGCACACAGCTCGCGGCGGCCTTCCAGCCGAAATGCGTCAGCATGAACATAGTGCTCCATTCCCACTTCGCCGCCACCATCAGCACGGGTGGCGCGGCAAAGTTCGTCAGCGTGCCGCCGATGGAAACATTGACAAACAGCAGGCCCAGTGTGGCGTAGGCCAGCTTCAGACTGATGCCACGGTCGAAATAGCGGCGCTTCAGCAGGATCGCCAACAGTGTCATCGCCGCCGGTTCAGTGATGAATGATCCCAGCAGGCAGCCCACGGACAATGCGGCTAGGTAGAAAGCTAGGCTCTCCCCCAACGGCAGCAGCCGTGCGATGGCAGAGATAAATGTCTCCGCCAACTTCACCACCGGTCGCGTTGCGGCCACCACCATCACCACCAACACGAATTTCGGCTCGGTGAAGTTCAGACTTTCAATGTGCTCCACAGCGTCATGCACGGAGCCTTTCATCGCCGCGATGCCCGCAAACAACGCCGCT
>JBDNIB010000570.1:0-3156 GCA_041688535.1 Prosthecobacter sp. | reverse complement strand
TGCCGCAGACGGGGCAGTGCGTGGGAACTGGCACGGCGGCTTCATCACCACTGCGTAGCTCTTTTTTGACCGCGACGACGGCGGGGATGATCTCACCGGCTTTTTCGATGATGACGGTATCGCCAACGCGGATGTCTTTGCGCTCGATTTCCTCGTAGTTGTGCAGCGTGGCGTTGCTGACGGTGCTGCCGCTGACCAGGACAGGGATCAGACGTGCCACTGGCGTCAAAGCGCCGGTGCGGCCGACTTGGATGTCGATGGCGAGGATTTTTGTCTCCGCCTGCTCGGGTTGGTATTTGTAGGCGATGGCCCAGCGCGGGGCTTTGCTCGTCACACCGAGTTCGCGTTGATCAGCGAAGCTGTTCACCTTGATCACGGCCCCATCGGTCTCGTAGGGCAGTGATTTGCGTTTTTCATCGAGTTCGCGGATCGCTGTGAGTAAACCTTCGGCGCTGTCAGCATGCCAGATGAGATCGGCTTTGCGCAACCCGGCGGCATCAAGCAGGGCATAGACTTCCTGCTGCGACTGCACGCTACCGGCCTCGACCACGCCGTAGAGAACGATGTCGAGCGGGCGTTTGGCGACGATCTTCGGATCGAGCAGCTTCAAGGTGCCTGCGGTGGAGTTGCGCGGGTTGGCGAACAACGCTTCCCCGGCTTCTTCACGCTCTTGATTCAGTTTGGCGAAGTTGGCCTTCGGCATGAACACCTCGCCGCGCACTTCAAAGGTCTGCGGGCCGCCTTTCGGCAGTCGCAAGGGCAGACGCTGAATGGTTTTGAGGTTGTTCGTCACGTCGTCGCCGGTTTGACCGTCGCCACGCGTCGCACCGTGCTTCAAGACGCCGTTTTCGTAGCGAATCGTGATGGCGACGCCATCGACCTTCGGCTCGATGACACAATCCACCTTCTCACGGCCCAGGCCCTTTTGCACGCGGGCGAAGAAGGCGGTGAGTTCCGCTTCCGAGTAGGTGTTGTCCAGGCTCATCATGCGCACCGTGTGTGTGATCTGCTTGAAGCCCTCCAGCGGCGCCCCCCCGACGCGCTGCGTGGGTGAATCAGGCGTCAGCAGATCGGGAAACTGCGCCTCGATGTGCTGTAGCTCACGCAGCAGCGCATCGAACTGCTTGTCGCTGATTTCAGGCTTCGCCTCGGCGTAGTAGAGGCGGTTGTGGCGGTGCAGTTCGGCACTGAGAAATTCGGCGCGGCTGGCGGCTTCGGCGTGGTTCATGGCTGGCGCTTTGAATAGCCGCAAAGAGGCGCAAGGAAACGGGAAAAAGCAGTCAGAGTGCCTGCGTGAATTCGATTGGTTCTTTCATGAAGTGCAGACGCACCTGACGCGGCCGCTCCTCGGCTTCAAAAAACCCTGCACGGCATCGGTGAGCGAATCGCCCTGTGTAGTGATGCCGCCCCGCCCCATGGGATCATCCCAACGAGCGACGTAGCCGCCCGATTCGAGGCAAGGTTCGACGGTGAAGGTGATTTCCTCGTTCATGCGGAACTTTTATCGCGATCCAGCTCGCCTGCTAATCTTTCCTTCACTGCTTCTCGGCCATCCAAGGCGTGTCGCGCTTAAGCTATCGCCGATTAAGTCGTCGAAAGCACCGAACTGGGCCGGGGAAGGCAAATGGATGAATTTTAATAGATATTAACTAAAAGATTGCGAACATGGCTAAAACTAATATACTCAGTATAATTAAAATAATTATGTCGCGTTTTCCATCCCAACTGCCGACCCCTCTGCGCATCGCCGTGCTGATGGTGTTGGTGATCCTCGGCATGCGCCATGCAACCAAAGCGCAGGGCCAGGGGCTGCCCCCCACAGTTCCGGTGCCAGCCGGTCAGGCCAATGCTGGCGTCTATGTCCCTGTGAGCGAGGGAGCCAGCATCAAAGTCAATTTCCCCAGTGCGCCGATTCAGGCGATCATCCCGTTTTACACCCAGCTCACCGGCAAAAAACTCATCCTCGACTCCTCCCTACAGGGCGAGCAACTCCGCATCATTTCACCGCAGCTTCTCACGAAACGGGACGCCATTGCCTTCATCGAGGCCACCTTGCTGCTCAACGGCTATGCTATCATCAACGTCGATGCCGCCACGGCGAAGCTGATCAACCATGCCGGCGGCAAAAGTCCGACCGCCGACGGCCTGAAAGTGTACAATTCCCTGCGCGACCTCCCGCAAAACGAGGAAATCTGCCACTACGTCCTGCCGCTCCAGCACATCTCCGGCGATGACGCGTCCAAGGCCTTTCAACAGGTGATCAAACTGCACGCCTACGGGGCGATGACGCCCATCTCGAACGGTTCCGCGCTCATCATCACCGAAAATAGCGCCACCATCCGCAGCATCTGTGAGATCGCCCAGATCGTCGATGTGCCGCCTGCCGAGATCGCCAATGAGATGATCAAGTTGGAGCGTTCCGATGTGGAACTCGTGGCCGAGATCGTCACGGAAATCTTCACGCAGGAGGAAAAGGCGCAAACTGCGTCCGCCCCCGTGGCCGCCGTGCCCAATCCTGCCGCCCGTCCTGGTGCGCCTGCGGCCCCGCTGAACCTGGCCGGTAGCACTAACACCGCCGCCACCAATCCAGCCGCGTCGAAGGTGAAAATTTTTCCGTACCGTCGCACCAACGAGCTGCTGGTCATCGGCCGCCCGGTGGACATCGCTTACATCAAGGGCTTGGTCGAAAAACTCGACAAGCAGGACGACGGCACCAATTTTCTCAAGCGCCGCCTCAAATACGTCAAGGTCCTCGATTTTCTGCCAGTGGCCTACAATGCACTGGCCAAAGATACGGACATTCAAAGCAATGACGGCGGCGCTGGCGGGGGCCGCAGCAGCAGCGGTCGTAGCAGCGGGGCCAGTTCTAATTCGCCTTCGACCGAGGCCAACCGCAACGCCAGCGCCGGTTTTGGCGCGAACAACGGCGGTAATTTTGGCACGGCCACCGGTTTCAACACGGGTGCCAGCGCTGGCAACCGCAGTGTGCTGGACGCCCCCCAGGAGGTCGGTGCGCCGGAGTCCATGGTCGTCGGCAAAACCCTGCTCATTGCTGATCCACAGTCGAACAGCCTCGTTGTATCCGGCTCGCCCGAGCACATCGCCCGCATCGACCAGCTCCTAGAGGAAATGGATGTGCGGCCGCAGCAGATCTAC
>JBDNIB010000569.1:0-4479 GCA_041688535.1 Prosthecobacter sp. | reverse complement strand
GCGGCCCGCGCCGAGATTGAGATGGCCGACTTCGCTGTTGCCCATTTGGCCGTCCGGCAGGCCCACGTCCTCACCGCTAGCGCTGACGGTGCCGCGTGGGTAGGTGGCGTAGAGGTGATCGTGAAAAGGGGTCTCCGCGAGCAGGGTGGCATCGCCATTGGCCGCAGCTTGAGCTTTGCCGCCGGGATTGATGCCCCAGCCGTCACGGATAATCAGTACAACAGGTTTTTTGGTCATGGAATGGTGGTCAATTGGGTCAAGGCGGCTGCGCCGTCAAGGGCGGGTCAATGCCGCACTGGTTGAGAGGGCCAGGAAGCACTCTTTTGACCACCTTGACCACTACTTGGCGAATCCCGCCTGTTTCCAGTCGGCCACGTCAGAACATTTGCGCTGATTGAGAAACCAGACTATAAAAGGCCCGCCTTTCCCCTGATTTCGTCGTCATGATTACCAGACTGCCCTCCAAATTCCCACCGGCCGTCATCACCGTGCTCGTCTGCGGGCTGGCGTCGGCGACGCTTGCTGACGTGAACGCCGAAGAAAAGAAGCCAGGCTTCTTCAAAAAACTCTTCGGCGGCGGCAAGGAGGAAGTTCCGGCCACACCTGCGCCTAAAACGGCCCCCACGCCTGCTCCGGCCAAAACACCCGCCGCAGCTCCCTCGACCGGCAAACCGCCGCGAGTCATCATCACCACGACCAAGCCGGGCGGCAGCACGAAAAAGGTGGAACTGAACAAGCCCAAGAGCGCACCCGCCAAAACCACGGCCAAAGCCGCAACACCCAAGCCGCAGCCAGCACCAGCCAAAGACGTGACCTCCACGGCAAGACGCGGCGAGAGCGAATTCAAAGGCGATAATGACGATGGCGCACCCAGTTCGGCAAAATCCGAGGACGTGACGGTGTTGCCAGCCAACGGCGGCTGGGAGATCGTGAAAATCGGCGGGCGCGAGTACGTCACGGCGGAGAGCATCCGCAATTTCTACAACCCGGTCTATGGCTTCACCACCTTCCGGCTCCAGGGCAACCACCTCTGGATCGGCTCCTCCAAGCTCATCCTCAAGGCGCAGGTCGGCTCCCAGGAAATGCTGATCAATAACATCAAGTTCATCCTGAGCTACCCAGTGCAGTCCCACAACGGCAAGGTGCTGTTCTCGCGCCTGGACTTGTGCAAGCTGATCGACCCGGTGCTCTATCCCAGCCATATTGAGAACGCCGAGTACTTTGACACCGTGGTCGTGGACGCCGGACATGGCGGCCATGATGTGGGCGCACGCGGGGCCTATGGCTATGAAAAGGATTTCGCCCTAAAAATGGCCCTGGCGGTGAAAGCCGCGCTGGTCCAGCGCGGGTTCAAAGTGATCCTAACGCGTGAGGATGACAGGTTCCTCACGCTCGGCGGTCGGGTCGCCATCGCCAACCAGACGCCGAAGAGCATTTTCCTGAGCTTCCACTTCAACTCCGGCGGTTCCGCCGCCACAGGCATCGAAACCTGGGCGCTGACACCACAAAATGCTTCGGCCACGATGAGTCGTGGCGGTGGCTACAACCTGAACGGCGTCACCGGCAACAAGCAGGACTCCGCCAACATCGCCCTAGCCACCGCCGTGCATGGCAGTGTGATCAGCCGGTTTAAATTCGTCGATCGCGGCGTCAAACGCGCCCAGTGGAGCGTGCTCACAGGCTGCAAGCGGCCCGGCATCCTGTTTGAAGGCGGTTTCGTCACCAACGGCGCGGAATGCCAGCTCGTCGCCTCAGATTCCTACCGCCAGCAGGTGTCGGCGGCCGTTGGCGATGCGGTGGTGAACTACCGCCGGGCGCTCGAAACGGCGATGGCGCAGAAGCGCTGAACTAGCCCGCATATCTGCCACAGGGTATTGTCAGACAGCGCGTGGCACGCCTTCTTGTAGCGCGGAATTCCGATTCCGCGTCGCGCCCTTCGCGGAATCAGAATTCCGCGCTACAAAACCGCATGAAATGTGAAAAATGCGGGATAGACGCGGGTCCATCCTGGTCCCAACTTGGTGAATATATGAGGGATCAGGACAATCTCTCTACTGGGCGAAGTTCTTTCGCCAGCAGGTCTGCCAACAACGCAGTGTCCGCGAGGCTGAAATCCGCCCGCACCTGTGGCGCGTGATGGCTCAAAATGCGGATCGTGCGCAGCACACCGGCGTTGCGTGCCATCTGGATGTCACGATCATGATCGCCGACGAGCCAGCTTTGCGCCAGATCGAGGCCATGCTCGTCCCGCGCCTGGAAGATCATCGCGGGACTTGGTTTACGACAGGTGCAGGTGTCAGAGAGATGCGTGCAGGCGTAGATGCCATCGAAAGCGGCATGATGGGTCGCCAGTTCGGCCTGCATGCGCGCATGGATGTCATCCAGACCGGTCTGCGTCATCAGCCCTTTGCCCACGCCCTGCTGGCTGGTGACGAGGATCGTGGCGTAGCCGCGTGAACGGCACAGCGCGAGCGCCGTGATGATGCCGGGCGCGAAGTGAAAATCCGCCCACCGCAGCACATAACCCGCGCCGGGCGAGACATTGACCACGCCATCGCGATCAAAAAACACGGCGGGGCGGGCGGCGGCGTTCATGGCGCGGATGCGGCGGCGGGCCAGCGTGGAAAGCCATGCATGCAGACGTTGTCGCCCATCGGCCGGACGGTGACGTTGTCCAGCTCGATGGATTGCGGCAAAGCCGGACCGGCCAGTGAAGGACGGCCGCCACCGCAGAAGCGCGGCGCGATGTACCAATAGACCTCGTCCACCAGCCGTTCGCGGAACGCCTGGCCGAGGATGATGCCGCCGCCTTCGATCAGCACGCTCATGATTCCCTGTTTGCCCAGATCGGCCAGCACCTCGGGCAGATCCACCCCATACTTGATGAGCGTGCGCTCTTTGAACTCGTCGGTGAGGATGTGTGATTGCGGCGGGATGTCGCCGCTGCGGGTGAGCACCACACGCCAGGGCTGCAATTTTCCAGCGCAGGCCGCACCATCACGCAGGGTGAGCTGGGGGTTGTCTTTGCGAATGGTTTCCGCGCCCACCACGATGGCGTCCACGCGCATGCGCAGCCTGCGGCCGTGCGCCCGCGCGGAGTCGTTCGTGATCAACTGGCTTTCACCAGCAGGGCGGGTGATGCGGCCATCCAGGCTCTGCCCCACCTTGGCGATGACATAGGGCATGCCGGTGGTGATCCATTTGGCAAAGGGGCGGACCAAGGCACCGCACTCGGCCTCCAGGACGCCAGCGGTCACTTCAATGCCGGCCAGCAGGAGGATGTCGCGACAGCGCCCGGCATGCTGCGGATTGGGATCATGCGCGCCATAGACCACGCGCTTGAGGCCTGCGGCCTTGATGGCATCTGTGCAGGGCGGGGTGCGGCCATGGGTGGAGCACGGCTCCAGCGTGATGAAAATCGTGGCTCCCGGCAGCAGCTTCGGATTGAGCTGCCGTGCATCACGAATCGCCTCCACCTCGGCATGCGGCTCCCCGGCCTTGCGATGGAATCCCTGACCGATGACCTTCCCCTGCGCAACGATCACCGCACCGACCGGCGGATTCGGACTGGTCAGGCCCACGCCACGCTGCGCCTGATCGAGTGCCTGGTGCATCCAGCGTTGGTCAGGCGTTTCATTATTGGCGGTGTGGGGCATGCGGTGGGACGGATCATAACCTAAGCGGGCTGGCTGAGAAGCATGAAGTCGTGACAAAGTATGATCCGTCGCGGAATTTTATGCTCGCCGTCACAGTCGCGCTGGCCTTAGTCTGCCTGCGTTGATGAAACTTTCCGAAAAAGCCCTGCTGTATCGCGAGCTGGCGAAGCTGGTGGGCGCGAATTTTCATCTCGACCGCACGCTGGAATCGCTGCTGAAACACCAGCCCTCGCATGCACGCCAGACGTGGCTGCTGGGCATGCAGCGCGGTTTGGCAGAGGGCAAAGGCATCGCCGAATCACTGACCGCGCACTGCGGGGCGTTCTCCGGCACCTTGGAATTTGCCCTGGTGGATGCCGGTGAGCGCAGTGGGCGGCTGAGCGACGCGTTCAGCCATCTGGCACGCTATTTTGAGGCCTGGGATGTGGCGGTGCGGCAGGCCATCGGAGCCATGATCTATCCGCTGGTGCTCGCGCACCTGGGCATCGTTCTGCCAGAACTGCCTAGCATGGTGACGGCCTCGATGGAGGGGAAAGACCTTTCGTTCAGCGGCATGTTCATGCCGCTCGCGGTGCTCTGGCTCATCTTGCTGTCGTTGTTCCTGCTCTGGCGCTGGCTGACACGGCTGGGCGCGGAATCAGCCGCCGTCGATACCTGGCTCGGCCGCATCCCGCTCATTGGCGGCGTGCGCAGGCACTGGGCGCTGGCCCGCTTTTCCCAGGTATTTCACGCCTGCCTACTGGCCTCGATGCGCATGACGGAATGCATGCTGCTCGCAGGTGGGGCCTCTCACAGCGGCCTGCTGCGGCGGGCCTCCCAGGAT